>JBKOXM010000145.1:0-12759 GCA_046724925.1 Actinomycetota bacterium
GGATCGGGCGGCCGCCGCGAATGTCGGCGTAGTAGGCAGGGACGTCTTCGAGCCGCTCCGGGCTTCCGTAAGCCATCAGGACGACGGCGGCCTCAGACATGACGGGATGACCCAATGTGGACGTCGCCCGTGGAACCTTCGTCACAGATTTGGCACGGAGACGTCACTGACACGTGCACCTTTTGCGGGTACGCTCGGCCGCGGGTGGCGGGTGGATCACCACTCCCCACCCAAGGGTGGGGCGTTGAGTGATTGGGCGTATCGGGGTGGGACACCGCGCCCGGTGTCACGGCGCCTTTCGCGCGCCCTTCGCGCCTGCGCAACAACGGATCGCGGTCAGACCCGCACCTCGACCGTGCGCTCGGCCACGAGCTCGACCAGGCGGCGCAAGTCGTCCGGATCGGTCTCCGGCAGCACTCCGTGTCCGAGGTTGAAGATGTGGCCGGGCCGGCCGTCCGCGCGCGCGAGCACGTCGAGCGCTCCGGCCTCCGCGCGCGCCCACGGCCCGAGCAGGAGGGCTGGATCGAGATTTCCCTGCACGCCGCGCTCCTCACCCACCGCGAGCCAACCGACATCGAGCGGGATGCGCCAGTCGAGCCCGATCACGTCGCCGCCCGCCGCCGCCATGTCGCCCAGGAGCGTCGCCGTCCCGGTGCCGAAGTGAATCGTCGGAACGTCGACCCCGGACAGGATCCTGGCGGAGTACGGGGCCACGAACTCTGCGTAGTCGGCAGGTGAAAGGGCGCCCACCCAGGAATCGAACAGCTGGATCACGTCCGCACCCGCCTCGGCCTGAGCGGCGATATAGGCGACGGACATATCCGCAAGCTTGTCGGCGAGCGCGTGCCAGACGTGCGGCTCGCGGTACATCAGTGACTTCACGTTCGCGAACTCGCGGCTCGGCTTTCCCTCGATCAGATATCCCGCGACCGTGAACGGCCCGCCGCAGAATCCCACCACCGCCTTTTCCTCGGGCAACTCGTCGCGCACCAGGCGAACCGACTCGAGCACGAATGGCACTGCCTCGCGCGGATCCGGGACACGCAGACGGTCGACGTCGGCCTCGCTTCGGATCGCCTGCTCGATCACGGGGCCGACGTTCTCGACCAGCTCGACGTCCACGCCCATTCCGACAACGGGGAGCATGATGTCCGCGAACATCACTGCGGCGTCGACGCCGTGACGGCGGACGGGCTGAAGCGTGACCTCGGCGCAGAGGTCAGGCTCACGGACGATGTCGAACAGGCTTCGGCCCTTGCGCAGCTCCCGATACTCCGGCAGCGACCGGCCCGCCTGCCGCATGAACCACACGGGAGTACGCTCGACCGCCTGCCGCCGACACGCGCGGACGAGAAGGGGCTCGGACACGGCCTCAATAAACTAGCCAGCGCTGCTTCCAGTGATGCTGTCGAGGCACTAATGCGAACCGTCGGCGCGCACAGGGTGGCCGCCGGGCCGCTCGCGGTCCGCTGGCTCGGCTACGAGCTGGACCCGCCGCGCGCCGGCGCTCTCAGCGAGGTTCGGGTCGGGCTCGAGAACGCGGGCTCGAAGACGTGGCGCTCCGCGGACACGCCTCCCGAAGGCGTCAAGCTCTCGTATCACTGGCTCGACGACCTGGGCAACGCGATCGTCTGGGACGGCGTGCGGACCTCGTTTCCCGCTCCGGTCGAGCCGGGCGCGCAGATCGAGGCGGTCCTGAGCGTCCGGGCGCCGATCCCGCCGGGGCGTTATCGCCTCGCGCTCGATCTCGTCGACGAGCGAAGGCTCTGGTTCGGGGAGCTGGGCGGCAGCGCGCTCGAGCTCGACGTCGAAGTACTCCCCCGAATCGAGCGCCGCGCGCTTGGAGTGCGAGTCCGTCCCGGCCCGGCCGACCTGGCCGAAGAAACCAAGGCCGCCCTGGCAGCGCAGACCGAGCCGCTCGTGGAGCTCGAGGAGGCCCTGGCGGTGGCGGAGCTTGCAGTCGGCTGCCTACCGGCTCCGGACTGGTCGAGTCGAATTCTCGACGCGCACGCTGAGGGCTTCGGGGTCGTCGGCGGCTCGATCGAGCCGCTCGCCGGCTCGCCCTGGCGGCGCCGATCCAGTGCGCTCGCGGCCTGGGCGCCGGGGACGGGCCGGAACCCCGCGTTCGGGCAGCCGCTGCTCTGCCCCTCGATCCTGCGTGAGGTGACCTACACCTGGATCGAGGACATCGAGGGCTTTCCCGCACTTGCCCTCCCTGAGGACGAGCCGTGGCTCTACGACGGGCGAATCGCGCTCAAAGTTCGACTGCGATCCGGTCGTCGACGCGGCTGAACACGAACGCCCCCAGGGCGAGCGAGCAGACGGCGGCGACGAGTAGATACACGACGTCGATCAGACGCGGCAGCTCACCGAAGAAGAGCGGGTCACGGATGGCGTCGATCGGCGGCGCGATGAAGTTTCCGTACCGGATCACGGTGGCGACGTTTTCGTAGTCGCTTGCCGCACCGGGCAGCTGCTCGGTCGTGTAAAGGATCGGTGTCAGGAAGAACCAAGGCAGAAGCAGTGCGGCCAGTAGGTGCTCGATGTCGCGGAACAGGACCGTGAGAGCCGCCAGCGCGACGGCGAGGCCGCCGACCAGGGCTGCAAACGCCAGCGCGAGCGGAATCGAGAGCCATTCCGTCGCCCGCACCCTCGGTAGAAGCGCGAAGTTCAGGCCGAGCAGGAGCACCAGCATCACGCCGAACGAGACAAGGTTCGTGGCCACGATCGAAAGCGGCAGCAGCTGGCGTGGGAAGCGCGTCTTTCGGATCAGATTCGCGTTCTCGAGCATGCTGCGCGCGGCCGTCTGCATCGTGGTGGAGAAGAACGCCCACGGCGCCAGGCCCGCGAGGAGGAAGAGTGCGGCGTGGTCGACGTCGATCACCTTCCAGAGCAGCGAGAACACGATCAGGTAGATGAGCGTCAGGAGAAGCGGATTGACGAGCGACCAGGCGACGCCGAGCGCCGTGCCCTTGTAGCGCGCCTGGACGTCGCGGCGAAAGAGGCTCTCGAAGAGCTCGCGATACCGGACCAGGTCTGCATAGACGCCCACGCGCGCCCAAGTGTAGGCGGCTGCGCGGCGCGAATCGGTCGTCGAGTCGCGTCCGCGGCGGTGGCCGAGGCCCCGACTAACATCCGTCTAACAGGGCTTCCGTAGGTTTCGTTCGTGGCCTCCAGCGTCGTTCTCATCGCTTTCCCCACCGCCGCGCTGGTGATCTGGACTCTGCTCCGATCACCGGTCGCGGGGCGCATCGTCGCGACGCCGAGCGGCGACCGGTGGCACGACCTCGAGACTCCCTCGCTCGGAGGGCTCGGAATCGTCGCGGGGCTCTTCGCCGGGGTAGGCGCGGCTGCGGCGGCCGGCGCCTTCGAGCCGAGCTCCGAGCTCGCAGGTGTCTTGACCGGGTGTGCGCTCCTCTTCGCACTCGGGCTCGCGGACGACATTCGCTCGCTGCCGCCCGTGGTCAAGCTCGCCGGCCAGATTGGGGCTGCAGTCATCGCGTTGGCAAGCGGTGTGCATGTCGAGCTCGTCGGCAACGACCTCGCCGCCACGGCGATCGCGTTGGTGTGGCTGGTCGGCGTCACGAACGCGTTCAACCTCCTCGACAACATGGACGGTCTCGCGGCCTCGCTGGCTGCGATTGCGTGCGGCTATTTCGCGCTGGATGCCGTCACGGTGCACCCGAACGACCAGGTGCTGGCGCTGGCGCTCTCGCTCGGCCTCGCCTGCCTCGGTTTCCTGCCCTTCAACCTGCATCCGACGCGACGCGCGGCGGTCTTCATGGGTGATTCCGGCAGCCAGCCGCTCGGCTTTGCGATCGCGGCGCTCGGACTGCTCTCCAGCTGGACCGTGGCCGGGTCGACGATGGCCACGCTGCTGCTGCCGATCCTCGTGCTCGCGGTGCCGATCCTCGACACGACGCTCGTGACGATCGTGCGCCTCCTGGAAGGGCGTCCGGTTCACCAGGGAGGACGCGATCACGCGTCCCACCGGCTCGTCTACCACGGCCTCTCGGAGAGGCGTGCGGTCGTGCTGCTGGCCGTCATTTCGGCAGCGCTCGGAGCGACCAGCCTCGCGTACACGGTGATGGGGGACGCCCGGATCACGGTTGTCGGCGTCCTGATCACCTTCGCCCTGCTCGTGCAGTTTGCGAGCTTCCTCTCCGACGTCGAGCGACGACCGTTCGCGGCACCGACGGAGGGACCCGCGCTACTGCGGACGTTCGTCGTTCACCGGCGGCGGTTGATCGAGGTGGTCGTCGACTTCGCGCTGATCGGCGCCTCCTTCTACGGGGCGTACCTGCTTCGGCTCGAGGGCAACGGCACCATCAACCAGAAGTCGATCTTTCTCGTCTCGCTTCCCATCCTCCTCGCAGCGCGCTACGTCGCGTTCATCCTGTTCGGCCTCTATCGCGGCGTCTGGCGCTACGCCGGTGCACGCGACGCCGCCGCGGTCGTCGGCGCGGTCGTTACGTCGGAGTTCGTCGCCTTCGGCGTCATCTCCGCGACCCGCGATTTCGGCGACTTCCCGCGCAGCATCTTCGTGATCGACGCCCTGCTCTGCACGGTCCTCGTCGGCGCGTCGCGCTTCTGGGAGCGCGCGGCTGCTCGCGGGATCTCCTCGCTGACGAATCGCGCGGAACGTCACCGCACCGTCATCGTCGGAGCAGGTCGGGGCGGCAGAAGCCTCCTCCGCGAGCTGCGAGAGACGCCCGGTGAGCACGTCGTCGGCTTCGTCGACGACGATCCGCGCCTGCGCGGAAGGCGGCTCCAGGGCGTCCCGGTGCTGGGCGGCTGCGACGAGATCGAGCACGTGCTCGCCGAGACCGAGCCGAACACCGTGCTCGTCACGATTCCGAACGCCGAGCGTGAGCGCCTCGACGCAGTCGTCCGCGCCTGCGCGCGCGCGGAGATACCCTGCCGGTTCGTCCGGCGCGACATCGATCTCGATCCTCGCGTCGTACTGGGAACGACGACGGAGTGACGACGCTCGCAGCGAGAACCTGGCCGCGCATGGCGCGGGTCGGCGCAGCTTTGCGCTCCGAACGCATACTCGCGGCGCTTGCGCTGGCGACCGCGTACGTGTGGCTGTGCTTCCTCTACGCGACCGAGTCCTGGGGCCACGTGGCGCCCTGGCTCTTCAGCGACGAGCTCGAGTACTCGCAGCTTTCACGAGCCGTTGCCGAGACCGGCCATGCGGCACGCCGAGGCGACCCGCACACCTTCAAGTCTCTCTACACGTTCCTGATCGCCCCCGTCTGGTGGCTGCACGACACCGGCGCCGCCTACGCGGCCGCGAAGTTCGTCGGCGTCGTCGTCATGACCTCCGTGCTGTTCCCCGTCTACGCCCTCGCGCGGATGGTCGTCTCGCGGCCGGCAGCCGTCTTTGCGGCAGTCGCCTCCGCATGCATCCCGGCGCTCTACTACTCGTCGTTCATCTTCGAGGAGCCGCTGGCGTATCCCTGGTCAGCCCTCTGCCTGTTCCTGATCGTCAAGGCGCTCGCGACACAGACGCGCTGGTGGATCGTCGGCGCGGTCGCCGCGTCGCTGGCGGCGCCGTTCGTCCGCGACCAGCTCGCCGTGATTCCGGCGGCGTTCGCTCTCGCGGCGTTCGCGGTGTTCTGGGTCAGCGATCGCGGCCGCAGGATGCGCTCGCAGTGGACAGGCTGGGACTGGACGGGAGCGATCGTGCTGGGGCTCGGTGTGTCGGTCGTGGTCAACGCATTCGCGTCCCAGCATTCGTTCGCCTGGCTCGTCGCCACGCGCGCCTACAAGGACCGCATGCTCGAGAACGGGCTGTGGGCCGTGGGCGCGTTCACGATCGGCGTCGGCGTTTTCCCCGTGATTGCAGGCGTTGCCGCATTGGTGCGTCCCCGCGGTGAGCGCCTCACCCCTGAGCTACGCGCCTTCGTGGCCGCCGCGGGCGCCTTCGCGCTCGGATTCGCCTGGTACACCGCGGTCAAGGCCGCCTACATCTCGACCGTCTTCTCGACGCTGACCGTCGAGCGCAACCTGATCTACGTGGCGCCTGCGCTCTTCGTCGCAACGGCCATCTTCTTCGAGCGCCCGCGGTTACGGCTTTGGGCGCTTGCGGGCTCCGCCGCGCTGGCCGTGTACGTGATCCTGACAACGCCCTATCAGATGCAGGTCCGCCTGTATGCGGACGCGCCCGGTTTCGCGATCCTCCAGGGGGCCAACGCGAACCTCGGCTGGACGCCCGCGCACGCCGAGCAGGTGCTGATTGGGATGATCGTCGTCTCGATCTTCCTCTGCCTCCTGCCGAGGGCCGTCGAGGGCTATGGAGATTGGGCGCTCAAGGGCGTCTTCGCGCTGGCCGCAGCCGGCATCGTGGCCTGGAACGTCACAGGTGAGATCGCGGCTGCTACGGGCGGAAACCTCCTGTCGGACGACGCGACCGAGGGTATTCAGCGTCCGCTCGACTGGGTCGACCGGGCGACGAACCGCGACCCGGTCATGTACATCGGCCAGGGGATCACCGACCCGAACGGCATCTGGCAGCTCGAGTTCTGGAACCGCTCGCTCCTGCACATGTGGAGCATGGACGGCACGGCACCCGGGCCGGGGCCCGTCCTCACTCCTGACCTGCTCAAGCCGGACGGCACCATCACGCAACCAAAGCCGTGGGTCGACTACGCCGTCGTCGAGCAGGGCGTCGACGTGGTCGGCGACTTCGTAACCGCGCAGAAGCGGCGCGCCGGCGCGGGAACGACACAGTGGCTGCTCTACAAGATTCGACCTCCGTTGCGGCTCCGGAGCAACGTGAGCGGCATCTATCCGGACGGCTGGGCCTCGCGCGAGACGAAGTACTCCCTGTTCTCTTCGCGCGACGGGCAGCCGGGTTGGGCGCTCGTCACGGTGTCGCGAAAGGCGTGGGGCGGCAAGGACAAGCCGGGCAACGTCCTGGTCAGGATCGGGCCGCTCGAGCTCGGACCGGACAAGCAGCCTCGCATCGCCCGCGTGACGCACCGCTGCCGCACGCGGATCCACAGGCTCCAGGAGTACACGCTCGCGCTCCCGACGCCACCGCCACCGTTCCACGTGCGCGTCACGATCGAGCCGACCTTCAGCCCGCACGAACTGGATCCGAACAGCAGCGAAACTCGCCAGTTCGGGGGGCAGCTCGCATTCGCGTTCGCGCAGGAGCTGCCCGACCGGGTCCAGAACGAGCTCGGGGCCCGGATCAGGCGCTGCTGAGGCGGCCGAAAGTCCGCCGCGCAACTCGCACGTTCCGTCGCTACCGCCAGGCGGCGCAGAGGTAGGAGAAGCGGAAGCGAAGAGCGAGTCGAGCGAGCGGGCCGCTTCGCTCAGCGAGCCGTGCCGCCGCGAGCACGGGCCTCGGGAGCGCGACGTTCTGGGGAACGAAGAATGGCCGCAGCGCGAAGCGGCCGAGGCCGGCGGCCGCGAGCTGCGCCTTCACGACGGGCACGGCGTACTGGCGCGGGTTCAGGTCGAAGACGAGCTTCTTCGTCGTGAAGGACGCGACGTGGCGGAAGAACGTCTCACGGTCCCGTGCGTAGTAGATCGCGCGGAAGCAGGTCGTTGCAGCGGCCGGCCCGGCAGGCCGGAAGTCGTTGAGGTCGGCGAGCTCGACGTCGGCGCGTCCCTTGAGCTGCGATCGCGCGGCCGCGACCATCGGCTCGCTCGCGTCGACGCCGAGGTAGCGCAGTCCGTGCGGAAGCAGGTACTCGGCCAGGCCACCGTCTCCGCATGCCAAGTCGAGGACGAGATCGCCGGGCTCGAGCTGCGGCCCCAGGCTGCGCACCAGCTCCGCGCGCGCCGCCAAGTAGGCCTCGGGATCGGCGTAGGCGTCCTGCGTCCAGTCCTGCGCCTTCGGCGCGTACTTCTCACTGGTATTCAAAGGGCCAGCAGCCGCTCGGGATGCTTGCGGACGAATCGCAGCATCCCGCGCAAGTGCCACAGCGTGTGGCGCGTAAGGAAGCGGCGGTCGATCACCGCGGCGTAGTCGTGCCGCACGACTGCGTCAGGCACGAACCAGCGCTCCCAGCCGCCTTTCGCGGCCCGATAGCAGAGGTCGATGTCCTCGCCGTAGTGGCGGAATCCGCCGTCCCAGCCGCCGATCTCCTCGAGCATCCGGCGACGCTGAAGGAGAAAGGCGCCGAGCATCCAGTCCGCCTCCACCGGCGCCGTGGGCCGGTCGTCGAGCGCATAGTGGCGCCGCTGGTGCTCGAACGGCGGGAACAGCTTCCGGAGCGGCGTCCGGCGGACGAGCGTCCCGGTGACGGTGGGGAACTGCCGCCGGGACGGCTGCCAGGAACCGTCCGGATAGAGCATCTGCGGCCCTGCGATCCCACAGCGATCACGGCTCTCGGCGAAGTCGACGAGGCGCCTGACCGCGTCTGCCTCCGGGACGGCATCCGGATTCGCGTGGACCACGAAATCACCGGTGGTCGCCGTAATCCCCTCGTTGACGTTCGCGGCCAGGCTTCGGGGTCGGTTGTTGAGCACCGCGCGTGCGTTCTCCGGCAACGGCGGGAGCTCCTCGGGCAGGTTCACGACGACGACCAGCTCGTCGACCTGCGGCGCGAGGGCCGGCAGCGAACGCGCCAGCTCGGCAGCATGACCGTGCGACACGACGACGGCCGAGACGCTCACTGCGCGGCAATCACCTCCCGGTAGACCGACAGCGTGCGGCGCGCCGTCTCCTGCCAGCTGAATTGCTTCACACGTTCCCGTCCCGCTTCGACCAAGCGGTCGCGTTCCGCGAGCGCGCGTTGGATCGCGGGCGCGAGCGCCTCCGCCTCGGCGAAGATCGCCGCCTCCCCCGCGACCTCACGCAGGGCTTCGTCCGGGGCGGCGACGACAGGCGTGTCGCTGGCCATCGCCTCGACGAGCGGCAGCCCGAATCCCTCGTAGCTGGACGGGAGCACGACGCAGGCCGCCGCTCGGTAGAGCTCGGCAAGCTCGGTCTTCGAGACGTAGCCGCGCACGTCGGCGCCCGCGCGCCGGAGCTCGCCGGCGAGCTCCGTGTCCTTCGGCGGGCCCACCGCCACGAGCTGCCGGCCGAGCGCCCTGGCCGCCTCGGCGGCGGCCAGAGGATTCTTGCGTCGCTCGATCGTCCCGACGAAGAGCACGAAGGAGTCTCGCCGTCCGTTTCCGGGCGTGAAGGCGGGATCGACGCCGAGCGGCGTGACCACCACGCGGCCGGGCTCCACGTCGTAGAGCTCGAGGAGATCGCGCTTCGTGCGCTCGGAGATCGCCAGGACGCGCTCGGCTTTCCGGACGGCGCGCGGGACGGCACGGCGGAACACGAGTCTGTCCTTCCAGCCCATCACTCCCGGTTGTCGCTCGAACGACAGGTCCTGGACGGTCACGATCGCCGGACACGGGCACGCGAGCGGCAGCGCGTGGACGAAGTGGGCAAGTGCGGGCCTGACGCGCCGGAGCAGGCGGGGCAGCGACCACGCCATACGTACCTCCTGCGAGCGCGTCGAGAGCACGATCGGCTCCACCCCTTCGGGCACGAGCTCCGCGCGCCGGGCGATCGCGGCGAGACGGATGCCCTCGGCCTCCTGCCCGAGCGCGCGGAGCAGGTTCTCGACGTACGTCTCGTCACCGGTCCGCTGCCGGCCGAGCACGTCCGCGTCGACGACGACGAGCCTGCTCACCGCCGCCGCCCGTAGATCGACACGCCGGCGTAGCCGCCGAAGCTGAGATGCAGCATTGCGGCGAGCGTCGCGCCGAGCTTGGGGACACGCGCGAGCAGGGTGAACGGCTTCGGCGGCCAGCCGTCCGCGCGCTCGACGCGGCGCACTGAGACGCCCGCGCGGCGGAACACGCGTGCATACGTCCAGACCGTATGCACGTGTTCGTTGATGCCGAGCGCCTTTTCGGCCGCCTGCTCGGGGTTGTCCGGTGAATGGAAAAGCGGCCGCGTCCCTTCGTTCAGCCCTGCGACGACACCGCCCCGGCGCGTGACGCGGGCCATCTCGCCGACCATGCGCGGGAGGTCGACCGCATGGTGCAACGCCGCGACGCAATAGGTCACGTCGAACGACGCGTCGGCGAACGGCAAATACTCGCCGTCCGCCTGCACGCGCGCGAAGTCGCCGTAGAACGAGCCGCGGCCGAGCCCGATGTTCGGGTCGACGAGGATGTCGGTGGCGACGTACTCGCAGTCGCGCTCGCGCCAGTACGGCGCGGCCCAGGCCTTCGCCGCCCCGAGCTCGAGCGCGCGCAGCCCGCGCGCGTCGCCGACGTAGCGCTCGAGCAGCACCTGGAACGAGTGGCCCGACGCGAGCCAGCTGAGCTCGTCGACGTAGGCCTGGACATGACGGTGCGGGAACGGCAACGAGCGGTCGACCTCGTCGTCGGGCTCGTACCACTCCTCGGCGCGCGCCTTCTCGACCCACCCGCGCACCTCTCTCAGCTTCTCGCGCGCGGCGGGCAGATCCTCGTGGAGAAGCAGCGGGATCCCTTCGGGCGAGCGGCCGAACGAGCGGCCACAGCTCTCGCAGCGAAGGTCTTCGAGCGACGTCCGGCAAAACGGGCAGCACAGCGCGACGCTCATGCGGCTGCCTCGCGGTACACGTCCACTGTCGCGGCGGCGGCCTCGGCCCAGCTGAATGCCTTCGCGCGCTCCAGGCCGAGGGCGACGAGCTCGTTCCGCCGTCGCTCCGCCTCCTCGATGCCCGCGGCGATCGCCGCCGGATCGCGCGGGTCGACGAGTACGGCCGCGCCGCCTGCAACCTCTTCCGTCGCTCCGCCTGCGCTCGTGACGACGGGCGTGCCGGATGCCATCGCCTCGAGCACGGGGATCCCGAAGCCCTCGTACACGGACGGATACGCGAGGCAGAGAGCGCCCCGATAGAGCCGCGCGAGCTCGTCGTCCGTCACGTCGCCTAGCCATTCCACTCCTGCGCCGTCGACCTCCACCCCTCCCCAGCCCCACGAGCCCACCACGCGAAGCTTCACGTCGCTCCGCCGCGCCGCCTCGACCAGCCGAGGCAGGTTCTTGCGCGGCTCGATCGTGCCGACTGAGAGCACGTAGTCACCGTCCGCAGCCGGACCCTCCGGCGAGAATTGGCTTCCAGGCGGAACGCCGATCACGCGCACGCGCTCCGCGTCCACTCCGAGAAGATCGATCAGCTCGCGCTTCGTGAACTCGGACACCGCGATCAGCCTGCGCGCAGCTCGCACCGCGCGTGGGACCATGAGCCGGCTGTACGTTCGGTTCCAGCGGTTGAAGAGCTCGGGATGCCGCAGCACGGCGAGGTCGTGCACCGTCGCGACGACGGGTACGGACGAGCGGAGCGGCGCACGGTAGGTCGGGCAGTGCAGGACGTCGAGGCCTCTTCGAGCGGCCTCTCGCGGGAGTGCGAGGAGGTACCAGGCCGCGTCTCGTACGGCCGCGGCGGCCCGGCTATCTCCGCCGAACGCGATCCGCTCGAGCTCCAGCCCAGGTGCGACCTCCAACCTCGCCACAAGACCCTCGATGTAGCGCGCGGCTCCCGCGCGGGTCTGGCGGAGTGCCGAAAGCTCGAGCCCGACCCGCACGTCGCTCAGGCGGCCTCGCGGTAGCCGGCGAGAAGCGCTTCGCCGGTGGCGCGCCACGTGAAGGAACGGACGTGCTCGAGCCCGCGCCGGACGAGGTCGTCCCGATTCGCGAGCGCCTCTTCGATTCCGGCCGCAATCGCCTCCGCGCTGCCCGGGTTGACTCGGACGGCGGCATCGCCGGCGACCGTGTCGAGCGAAGGATGCGACGACACGACGCAGGGGATACCGGATGCCATCGCCTCTGCGACCGGCATCCCGAAGCCTTCGAGCCACGAAGCCAGGACAAATACGCTGGCTCCCCGGTAGAGGGCCGGCAAGCGCTCGTCCGGCACGTAGCCCAGCGAGATCACGCCGGAGCGCTCGAGCGACGGCTGCTCGCCCCAGCCCTCTGCGCCGACAACTGCGAGTGGGGGCGGCTCTTCGAGCAGCGCGTGCGCCTCGAGCAGCGTTTGGAGGTTCTTGCGTGGCTCGAGCGTCGCGACGGTCAGGAGGTATGGTCGGCCGAGATCCTCGCTCGGGCCGTCAGGCCGGTAGATGTCCCCGACCGCGGGGTGGGAGAGTCGCACTCGCTTCGGGTCGATGCCGAGCTGCTCCCTCGCCTGATCGGCCGTGAACTCGGAGACGGCGAACACGACGTCGCAGGAGAGCGCAACGTGCCGAAAGCTGCGGCGGTGAAGCACGCGCGACTGCCAGGGCGACCACTCCGGGTGGACCATCGGGGCAAGATCGTGCAGGGTCGCCGCGCGCACGCCGCCACCCTGCGGGGGCTGCATCCAGTCGGAGAGGTGCAGGACGTCAAAACGGCCGACGAGGCGCTCCAGGGCCGGCGCGCGGGCGATACTCCACAACACCCGCCATGCATGTGCGTACGGGAGGGTTCTGATCCGAACGTCGACCGGTAGTCCGTCGAGCGAGCTCCGAATCCGCTCGGCACCGCGGCGGCTCGCGGGTGCGAACGCAACGACCTCTGCCTCGCCACCCGAGGCTTCCAGGATGCCGGCGAGCGCCCCCCGCGTGTAGTTCCCGATTCCGGTGCGCGGATGCGAGAGCGGACTCACGTCGAAGACGATCCTCACGACGAATCAGCCCATGAAGCGGAACGAGGTGAAGTGCAGCCCGACGACCCGTGGGTCGCCCGGAGGAACGACGGTAGGCGTGACGTGGAAGACGACCCGGCACCGCCCGTTGCCGCGCAACGGCACGGTTAGGACAGTTCCCTTCGTC
>JBKOXM010000174.1:0-4269 GCA_046724925.1 Actinomycetota bacterium
CTCCACTACCACAATGTCGTCGGCAGCTTCAGATGTGTATAAGAGACAGCTCGTACGCAGGATCGACCACAAAGGCTTCGCCCCTGGCGGGATCTCCGATCAGATACGAGGCGCAGCCGAGATCGTCGTCGACGAACTGGCGGAAAAACACGCGCCCGAGGCTAACACCGCCGGCCGCTAGCTTTCCGAAAGCGTTGCCCTCCTAGTCACCGTTGTGAGCGCGCTCGCGCAGCCAAATCGCGATCGCCACGCCCACGAACGCGAGCACGATGAGCGCCTCCACGATCGCTCCTGCCACCCCGCCGTGCGCGAGCGGGATCATCCCCGTGAGAGGAGCCAGAGCCCGCCGACCGTGTAGAGGACCATCAGCGCGAGGATCGCGTACTGGCTCCGCAGCGCGGCACGGGTCGTCCCGAGGGTGGTGAGGGCCCGGTCGTGTGCGACGGCCAGGCCGGCGACGTGTCCGACCACGAGCGCACCAACCTGCACGTACCACACGGTATTGGGAGGGAGGAAGCCGAGGTTCGGTCGGTATCCCTGCGTGGACAGCAGGTCCCACCCGCGCCCGAAGGGATCGGAGAACAGCGGGATCGCGTATTGACTCTGGATCAGGAAGTACGAGAAGTAGTGGGCGACCACGTAGGCGAACGCGATCGGCACGAGGCTCCAGACAATCGTGGATCCGAGCTGTGCGCGACCATCGCTGAGCACACGGGCGGCGAGCAGCGCCAACGTGAACGTCAACGCGACCCCGACGATGAACGCGATCAGGCCGGCGACGTTCAGAAGCTCCCCGACCAGGTCCGCGAGGCGTGGGTTTTCGACATACCGAGACTGAGCCGAGAAAAGGCGCCGCTGCCAGACGATGCTTCGGCTGAAGCCGTCGAACGCGACGGAGCCGAGCATGACCGAGACCATTGCGAGTGAGCCGACTCGCGGCCCCAGCTCGGCCAGACCCGACAGCGGAGGGCGAACGATAAGGACTCGGCGGCCGTCTTCGTCACGCGCGCCGAACGCCGCAAGCCTGGAGAGCAGGAAGAAGTAGACGCTGAAGCCGTCGCCGTTGAGCGTCCAGGCGTCGCGGCCGACCGCAGCCATCCCCATCCACGTGATGTAGCTGTACAAGCCGATCGCAACGGCGAGCGCCCGCGGGCTCCCGGGATCGCTGTAGGCGAGCTCGATCGCGGCGAAGGAGCCCAAGAGGGTCGCCGCCGGCCAGTAGCCGAGCCGCTCCGGGTACTCGAACGGGGCTTGCCATTCACGCCCAAGCGCCCGTGAGACCCACGCGGCCAGGTCGGCTGCTGCTCGCCAAGGATTCAAGACCGTCCAGACGTTTCCCAGCAGGACGACCAGGGCCGGCATGCCGAGCCAAAAGACGGCGTAGATGAAGGTGGGGGCGAGGCTCTCGAACTGCGATGTCGTCCCGAAGATCGCAGCCGACCAGACAAGCAGGAATATGAACAGCGAGAAGCCGCGAAGCGCGATCGAGACGACGGACGAGAGCGCGATCCGCTGGAGTGCGTGCGGAAGCGGCTTGCCGCGCGCCGCCCGCTCGAGCGTCGGTTTCGACCAGAGCGCGCCGAGGGCGACGAACGACGCCACGAGCACGGCGGCCGCGCCGTAGTAGAAGAGCCAGCCGGGAACGGCCAGGTCGCGAACCGTCCCGATGCCGTGTGCCGACGCGACCGGGGTAAAGGCCAGAGCCGCCAATGCGGCCAGGGCCAGCGACGTTCGTCTCACGGAAGAACTTCGAGCTCGCCGAGGGGAAGTCCGTTCTCCTCGAGCTCCATCTCGAAGCGACCGGCGACCTTCGCCCGGAAAGCGATCCGCGCCGTGCCGCCGGCCGGAACGTTGCGCTTGAGATCGTAACCGTGCACGTGCACCTCGTCCGCCACGTTTGAACGGACGACGATCACGACCCGGTCGTCTTTGGACACGCTATGCACCATCGGGCCGCCGACGACTCGCCCGTCGCGGACGGTGATCCGGACAACGGTCTGTTGGGGCCGCGCCGTTGTGGTCGCCGTCATGGTCGCCCCACCCGTGGTCGTTCGAACGGTCGCCGTCGTGCTCGACTCGTCGTCGTTAGGTCGGAGGAGGGCGAAGAGGATGACGGCGGCGGCCACGCCGCCGGCGATGAGCAGCCAGCGGTTCACGAGCTAGAGGCCGAGGTGCTTGGCAATAACCATCCGCTTTGCCGCGAAAAGTGCAGGTCGGTTACCCGGTGCACTTTTCGCGGTTTGACTACAGCCCCAAATGCTTGGCAATGACCATCCTTTGGACTTCGTTCGTGCCCTCGCCGATCTCGAGGATCTTCTGGTCGCGGTACAGCCGCGAGATCGCGAATTCGTCCATGTACCCGTAGCCGCCGTGGATCTGGAGAGCCCAGTTGACCACTCGATTCGACATCTCCCCGGTCCAGAGCTTGGCCATCGCGGCCTCCTTCGCGAACGGACGGTCCTGGTCCTTCAGCCAGGCCGCCTTGTAGACGAGCCCTCGGCCCGCCTCGATCTCGGTCGCCATGTCCGCCAGCCGGAACTGCACCGCCTGGAAGTCGGAGATGGGCCGGCCGAACTGCTGCCGTTCCTTCGCGTACGCGTACGCGAGGTCGTACGCGCCCTGCGCCAGGCCGACGCCCATCGCCGCCACGGAGATGCGGCCCCCGTCGAGGATCTCGAGGAATTGATTGAAGCCGCGGCCTCGCGCCCCGAGCAGATTCCCCTGGGGTACATGAACGTCGCGGAAGGAGAGTTCGCGCGTATCGGAGGCGTGCCAGCCGAGCTTGTGCATGGGAGGCGAAATTTCGTAGCCGGGCGTGCCATTCGGGACGATCAGGTTGGACACCTCGCCTTCACCGGTCAGCGCCGTGATCGTCACGCAGGCGCTGATGTCGGTGCCGGCGTTCGTGATGAAGATCTTCGAGCCGTTGATCACCCACTCGCCGTCGCGTAGCTCGGCACGTGTTCGTGTCGCTCCTGCGTCGGAGCCGGCATCAGGCTCCGTCAGTCCGAACGCGGCGAGGCGCTCGCCGGAGGCGAGCTGCGGGAGCCATTCGCGGCGCTGCTCCTCCGTTCCGAAGTAGTAGATCGGCAGCGTGCCGAGCGAATGGTGCGCGGCGACCGTGATCGCCACCGAGGAGTCCACCCGCGTCAGCTCCTCAATCGCGATCGCATAGGAGAGCGTGTCCGCTCCGGCGCCGCCGTAGTCCTCTGGGATCGTCATCCCCATCAGTCCGAGCTCGGCGAGCTCGGCGACGAGGTCGTAGGGGAAGCGGCTCTCGCGATCGAGCTGCTCGGCTACGGGCGCGATCTTCTGCTCCGCGAACTCGCGCACTGTCCGCCGGACGAGCTCGTGTTCCTCCGACAGATCGAAGTTCACGTCGCGCGCGGTGCCTGTGCTCATGCCAGGCGAGACGCGAGCTCGACGACCAGCCGCACACCGAAGCCGGTGCCGCCCGGCTCCGAGAGGTAGTCGCCGCGAGAACGGCGGATGAAAGCGGGGCCGGCGAGGTCGACGTGCGCCCAGGGGCCCTCGCCCACGAACTCGTGCAAGAACTCGGCGGCGAGCGCGGGGGAGGCCTCTTTGACGACCGTGGCGTTCTTCATGTCCGCGAACGTGGAGTTGATGTAGCGGCGATAGCGAGGATGGAGGGGGAAGGGCCAGAGATGGTCGCCGCTGGCCTCGCCGGCCGCCACGAGCTGGTCGCGCCACTCCTCGTCGTTCGCGAACACGCCGGCGTACTGGTCGCCGAGCGCGAGCACCATCGCTCCGGTCAGCGTCGCCATGTCGAGGAGGTGGGTCGCGCCCTGCTCTCTGGCGTACCAGAGCGCATCGGCGAGCACGAGCCGGCCTTCGGCGTCCGTGTTGATGACCTCGATCGTCTTGCCGTTCATCGCACGCAGGATGTCCCCGGGCCGGTAGGAGTGGCCGCCCGGCATGTTCTCCGTCGCGGCCACGACCCCGATCACCTTGAGCGCGCAGCCGAGGTCGGCGATCGCACCGATCCCCTCGATCACCGCCGCCCCTCCCGACATGTCGCCCTTCATGTCCTCCATGTACAGCGCCGGCTTGAGCGAGATCCCGCCGGTGTCGAAGGTGATCGCCTTGCCGACGAGCCCGAGCGTGATCCCGGTCCTGCTCGAGGTCGGAGGCTCGTAGCGCATCACGATCAGCCGCGGCTCGTTGTGCGCGCCTTGGGCGACGCCGGCAAAGGACCCCATGCCGAGCGCCTCGATCTGTCCGCGATCGAGCGCCTCTGCAGTCAGGTAC
>JBKOXM010000115.1:0-6260 GCA_046724925.1 Actinomycetota bacterium
GTCTCGAACCTCTTCGCGTGTCCCCCGGACGTGCTTCCGGCCGACGTACCACCGGCCGCGACCGAGTGCCGCGCACGCACCAGCACCGTATCCGTCCGAGGGCTCGGGACTGTCTCCCTGACCTACACCTGGCCTCTTGGCGTGGGGCCGCCGACCTGTGCCGCCGATTTCGCCAAGGCGCTCGCGGCCACCGGCCGGCTCAGCGTCGCAGGGAAGGGCGACATCACCTTCGCGCTCGCCGAGGGAGCACGGTGCGTGGTGCTCCCCGACGGGGTGCCGCAGAACGAGCCGCAGGAATTCACGATCACAGGCGGCACAGGTCGGTTCGCCGGGGCGGCCGGGAGAGGGACGGTCGCCGGACGCTCGATCGGTGGAGGCTTTGGGAGCGAGACCTGGACCGGGACGCTCGAGGTGCCGGGCCTCGAGTTCGACCTGACACCGCCGAAGCTGAGCGGGGCAGCCGCGAAGAGGGTGCGGGCGCCGAAGGGCGCGAAGACCGCGCGCGTGACCTTCAAGGTGACGGCAACCGACGACGTGGACGGCTCGGTGCCGGTCTCGTGTCAGCCGAAATCTGGGAGTCGCTTCAAGGTCGGCCGCACAAGGGTGAGCTGCGAGGCCACCGACACCAGCGCCAACACGGCCAAGGCGACATTCACGGTCACCGTGAAGCGCCGGCGGTAGCGGCGCTCGTGCTTTGGGGGCTGCGACCTCCTCTTGTCGTGCGGTGGCCGCGAAGCGCCGCTGCGCGCGGTCGCACTAACCCAGAAGGTCAGTGAGCGCGTCGCATTCTGGAAGCTTTAGCGATGCTCGGTGTGAGCGGATTCGAGCGAGCACCTCCGTTCGGAACCGCGCGGGATCGTCGAGGAGCTGGCCGAAGCGATGGGACTCTGCCCAGTCTTCTTCGGCCTCTTTCCGGTAGTGCTCTTCGTCGTGGCGGAACCAGTCTTCGCTCTCCCAGCTCTTGAGGTAGCCGGAGATGAGTGAGTCGTGTCGTTTGAAGGCGCTCTCGGCTTTTGCGCGCTCGCCCAGTAACCCCCACGCCATGCCGGCGTCGAAGGCGTCCTGCTCTGGGCTCACACCGCCCCCGTGCGTCTCGAGGAAACGCGCTGCGTGCAGTAGATCTGGGAAGAGTGCTCGGTACTTCGAAACCTGTCGCGCGGCGACCTCGGCGAAGTTCTTCGCCGCGGGTGCGAACTGCTCCTCAGACTCGAACTCGACAAGCGGCGCCTCGCCGACCCGGTAACCAACCGCGAAGTAAATCTCAGCGGATGCGCGCCACAGCCACATGGCGCCGACATTCAGGTAAGAGCCCTTTGTGAAGCTAGACGGCTGAAACTCAACGACGCAGAGCCACCAGCCCTGATCGTCTAGCCACACGCGCGACCGACCCTGCTGAATCAGTCCCATAGGTCGGAGCACCTCCCGGGCTGCCTGCGTCAGGAGCTTCGAATGTGCAGCCGTCGCGGCCACTTGATCACATCATCGTCTCTCTCTTGGAGCCCGAATGGGTTTAGCCGAGTTTGGCGACGACGAGGCGGTAGCCGACATCGATCAGCAGTGAGGCGTAACGGCTGTGCCAGGACCGATCGGCGAGATCGCGCGCGAGCCGAGCGACACCGTCGGCCACGAGTCGAGGGTCGAGCAGGGCGAAGGTCGACATGTTCGCCCGTATGGCTTCATCGAGACCGGACCCGGCGCCGATGTCACGACGGAAGTCGCGTCGCCGAGCGCCGCCCGAATCACCCGCGCGATCCTCGGGTCGGGACGGCGTGTCTCGGCGTATGCGTCGCCGATTCGGTCGTATAAAACGTTCTCGATAAACGCAGCCTAGAGCGCGATCGGCTGAGCCTTTCGCAGCACTGCCGGCCCCGTGCCTCAACGTGCGCACGCCGGTTGTACGCTTGACCTCGAGATGAAGGGACTGAGGGCCCGCCGTCACGAACGCCTGCTCGAGCTCGACGAAGTCGAGCGGCGACTGAAGCCGTTCGGGCGCCGGTACCTCGGCGTCCGCGAGATCCCGCTCGATGCGCTCGTGGGCACAGATAGCCGCGCCAGCTCATTCACCCGCGACTTCCGCCCGCTTCACGCCTTCAGCCGGGACCGGCTGCGCTCGCTCGAGGGCGCGTTCGCCGACGTCGCCTTCCCGCCGATCGTGACGGTCAAGCTCGGTGAGGCGTACTTCGTCATCGACGGCCACCACCGTGCCGCCCTCGCGCGGCGCAGAGGCGCAGAGATGATCGACGCGGACGTGACCGAGCTCATCGCGCGCGTCCCTCTCCCGGCGGGGGCGGACATGCTCGAGGTGGTCCTCCGGGAGCTCGAGCGGATCTTCCTCGAGGACAGCGGGCTTGCCGAGGCGCGCCCCGGCGTGCGCGTCTCGGTTAGCCGGCCCGCGCACTACCTCGAGCTGCTGGAGAACATCCAGGTGCACGGCTACCACATGATGCGAGGACGCGAACGCGTGCTCGAGAACGCGGAGATCGCGGCGGATTGGTACGACGCGATTTACAAGCCGACGCTCGCCGCGATCGACCGCCTTCGCCTCGGCCGCCTCTACCGGGACGCGCCGCCCGGAGATCTGTTCCTCGTTCTCCACCGGCACCGGCGGGATGCCTTCCCCTCGACCGGCTGCCCGCACCTCGCGCAGACCGTCGTCTCGGTGATCGGCGACGGCGGGCGCCGCCGCCTGCGGTTGCCGGGCCGCGCGGGCCGGTCGCCGGCCTAGCGGCAGGCCATTCGCCCAGCTCTCGAGGATCAGGTCGAGCCCGAACTCGGTCGCGGCGGTGATCTCGACCGCATTGACATGTGACCTTATAGTCACGTATCCTCCGAGGATGACCGACGACGACCGTGTCTTCAAGGCGCTCGCCGACCCGACGCGGAGGCACCTGCTCGACCGACTCTTCGAGCGTGACGGCCGCACGCTCACCGAGCTCGAATCAGAGCTGGAGATGACCCGTTTCGGAGTGATGAAGCACCTGCGCGTCCTCGAAGAGGCCGGGATCGTCGTCACACGGCGGCAAGGCAGGGAGAAGCACCACTACTTGAATCCGGTGCCGATCCGGCTGATCCATGACCGCTGGATCGACAAGTACGCCGAGCCCCGCGTGTCCGCGCTCGCGGAGCTCAAGACGCGACTGGAGGAGACGGGATGACGACGATGACCGCGCAAGCGACCCAGGTCTACCAGGTGTTCATCAAGGCGACCGCGGAGCAAATCTGGGAGGCACTCCTCAGGCCTGAGTTCACCGAGCGCTACTTCCACGGCTCCCGGATCGAGATCACGGCGGAGCGGCGTCGCTCGCTCGGGCCGGACGGGTCGGTGCGCGGCGATTCGCCGACGTACGAGTACGATCCGCCGCGGCGGCTCGTGCACGGCTGGCGGTCGCTCTACGACCCCGAGCTCGCCGAGGAACCGGAGAGCCGCGTGACCTGGGAGATCGAGCCCCAAGAGGGCGGCTACTGCAAGCTCACGGTCGTCCACGACCAGCTCGAGGCCTCGCCGAAGACGGCCGAGGCTGTTTCAGGGGCCGGCTGGATGATGGTCCTCAGCGGCCTGAAGACCCTGCTCGAGACCGGGCAGCCGCTCGCGGAGACGGGAGAGGAGAGGGGCTCATGACGAAAAGACCCCGGTCTGCAGGGCTTTTGCAGAGGCATCTTCCTCGGTGATCTTGACGAGCGCGCCGGCGAGAATGCGCGTGTGCCCGCTTACACGCCGAACGAGGACGCGGTCAGGCACGCGAGGCGTTTGATCGACGCGCGCCAGTACGTGCTCCGCTCGCGGTGGCAGGACGTGCAGCCGCGCGCACGGGAGCAAAATGCGTTTCTGAAGACGCACTCCTGGGAGGAGTACGCCGCTTGGCATCTCGGCCTCACCGAGGGCGCGGCCGAGGAAACGAAGGCGCGCTACGCCTTCGTCTACGGCGACTTCCGCCGCGTGCACCGAATCGCGCTGATCGCCTGCCACTACCGTGCCGCCGAGTGGCGGCACAAGGAAATCGAGCTCGCGGCGCACGAGCTCCTGCAGTACCTCGACCAGAAGAGCGCCTGACGACGCGGTGGCGCAGCGCGATTCGGGTTCAGTTCAGTCGTCGCAGTTTCGCACCTGATCGATGAGAATGGGACGATCAGCAAGCCCGTGCGTGGCAGCGATTCGCAGGAGGTCGAGAATGAAGACGAAGCGCCTCTCCCGCTCGGTCATTGCCCTTGCAGGCGTCGTCGCAGCGATCGCCGTTGTCGCAGCCGCCGCGTTCGCGCGGCCGGCTCCCGAGACGGCCCCGGGCGACCTCCTCGATCCGCGGACGTACGCGCCCGACAGCCGGCTCTACCTCATCCTGCACGCGATTGGCGTCCAGAAGTACGCCTGCCAGGGGAACGGCACCTGGCTCTTCACCGATCCCGAGGCGACGCTCTACAAGACGACGGGCGCTCCGAAGCCGGTCGGCACGCACTTCCTCAACTTCTCCACCGGGCGTCCCGTGTGGCAATGGAAGGAAGGCAGCTCCGTTGAGGCCGCGCGGGCGCAGACCGCGCCCGGAGGCGCCGGCAGCATCGCCTGGCTGCTCCTGCAGGCGGTCGCGACGAGTCCGGGCCGGCTCGGGCAGACCACCTGGATCCAGCGGCTGAATACGACCGGCGGCGTCGCTCCGGCCGGGACGTGTACGCCGGGCGCCACGATCGCGGTCCCGTACAGCGCCGACTACTTCTTCTGGAGGGAGGCCGGCTAGCGGGCCGCCTGCGCGACGGCCGCTACGAGTGCCGCGGCTTCGTCCGCGTGCGGAGCGAGAGCCCAGGCGAGGGACGCCGAGAAACTGAGGCCGTCGCCTACGGTAGAGGCAGCGTCAGTCGTTTTCGTTCCGTATGCAGACCGCGGCGAGATCGACGCCCGCGTAGACCGGATGGTGCACGAGGCAGCCAAGTCGTTGCGATACGAGCTCGGGCATCGCGTCGATCGCGTAGACAGCGAACATCGAATCCCGATCGATTCGACGTGTGAGGGACGCGGCCGCCCGTTCGCGCGCCGGCGAAGCGAGTTCCTGGACGCGGCTGAGCTCGGTCGAGTACTCAGGCGGAAGGTACGACAACGGCTGCAAATAGGCGCCTGGGTCGCCCGTGTTTGCGTTCAAACCGCCCCAGATGAGATCCGCCCGCCGCGCCTTCGCAATCTCGAACCCTTTCGCCTGATCTATCCGGAGCACGCTCGCGCGGATCCCGATCGCTCCGAGCTGCTCGCGCAAGAGACGGTTGAAGGCGTCGGTGTACGGAGGATCGTCCCAGGTGTAAATGACCGCCCGAGTTCGTTCGCCGAGGGCGAGCTCTCGCGCTCGTCGGACGTCTCCTCGCAGCGGATACAGCGGCGTCGCGTCGTATCCGGGGACGCTTGGTGAGAGCAACCGCGTCGCCGGAATTCCGATGGCGTCGCCCGCCTTGGCAAGCGCGATGCGGTCGAGCGCGTACTGAACCGCCCGGCGCATGCGTATGTTCGCGAAGAGCGGCCGATCGACGTTGAACCCGAAGAAGTGCACGCCCGCGCTGGAACTAGGTGTCAGGCGGTATCGATCTCCCGCCGCGCTCGCGGCAGCCGTGTCCGGCGTCAACGTCGGATTCTGGGAATCGAGGAAGTAGTCGAGGGCGCCGTTCGCGATCTGCGAAGCAGCGAGCCCTGGAGCGATGCTGAACTTGAACACGATCGCGTCCAGATGCTGTGAGCGTGTGCCACCGTAATTCGGGTTTCGCCTCAGGACCGCGAACAAGTCGGCGTGCTCGGCGAGGTAGTACGGCCCTGCCGACGGCACGGGCGTCTGCACACCGTTCGGGACGACCGGTGTCTCGCGCGGAACGGCGCAGCTCTGCGCAGCGAACCATGAAAAGTCTGGTGCCGTCGCCACCAGCCGGACGACAAGCCTTCTCCCCTCTACGGAAAGGCCGGAGATGTGCGCGGTCTTGCCGGCGCGGTACTGATCGACGCCGACAATGTTCAGCGCCTGGGGCGCGACGTAGTCGAACTTGGGCGAGAGGGCGCGCTCGATCGCATGCCGGAACGACTCGGCTGTCACCTCCTCGTTCGATGGAGGTGAGAACCGGAACCCCGAGCGAATCTCGAATGTGTACCTCCGACCAGCCTGCGAGACCTGTGGCAGGCGTTCGGCGACCTCCGGGACGAGCTTCGTGCCAGCCTCGCCCTCAGCATCGGCGTAGTTGAGGAGCCTTGCGCAGGTCGCAAAGTGAAACTGCATCTGCGGTGCGTCCCAGGTCGGGGC
>JBKOXM010000156.1:0-5187 GCA_046724925.1 Actinomycetota bacterium
GAAGAGGTCGGTCCGGATCGTGTCTCGCTAGCATCGCGATCATGGCCGAGACGCAGATCCCACTCGACCAGCAGCTCCAGGAGATCGGGGTCCAGCTTGCCTGGGTCCGTGATTACCTTTGACCCCGACGCAATAGAACAGCGGCTCGGCGAGCTCGAGCAGGAAATGGGCGCGCCGGGGTTCTGGGACGACCAGCAGCGGGCCGCGACCGTCTCCGCCGACCACGCGCGCCTGCACCGGCGATTCGATCGCTACCGCCGCCTCCAGCAGGAGTACGACGATGCAAGCGAGCTGCTGTCGATGGACGGTGGGATGGCGGCGGAGATCGAGGCCTCACTTCGGCCGCTCCGGGTCGAGCTGGCACGGCTGCAGGAAGACGCACTGTTCAGCGGCGAGTACGACGCCGGCGATGCGGTCGTAACCATCCATGCCGGCACGGGCGGCACGGACGCACAGGATTGGGCCGAGATCCTCCTACGGATGTACCAGCGTTGGGCCGCCGACCGCGGCTTCCAGACCGACATGATCGAGGCGAGCCCGGGGGAGGAAGCCGGCCTCAAGTCCGCGACGTTCGCGGTCAGGGGCGAGAACGCGTATGGGGTCCTGAAGGCGGAACGCGGCGTTCATCGGCTCGTGCGTCTGAGCCCGTTCGACCAGGCACACCGACGCCACACATCCTTTGCCCAGGTGATCGTGGCGCCGTTGCTGCCCGACGAGGCCGAGGTCGAGATCGACGAGGGGGACCTGCGGATCGACACCTATCGCGCGAGCGGCGCCGGCGGCCAGCACGTGAACAAGACCGATTCGGCAGTCCGAATCACGCACCTTCCGACCGGGATCGTCGTCCAGTGCCAGAACGAGCGCTCGCAGTCCTCGAACAAGCAGACCGCCCTTCGCATCCTGCGCTCGCGGTTGGCCGAGCTCGAGGAGGAAAAGCGGGAGGCCGAGCTGGCACGAGAGCGGGGAGCGCGTCAGGACACCGGCTTCGGAAGCCAGATCCGCAGCTACGTGCTCCACCCGTATCAGATGGTGAAGGACCATCGGACCGACCACGAGGCCGGAAACGCGCAAGGCGTCCTCGACGGCGACCTCGACGGCTTCATCCACGAGTACCTGCTCGCCAAGGCGGCCGGAAAAGTCGTATAGGGAATAGCAGGGGCTTTCGCTAGACTCAAACGCCTGACCGAGACCCGAGCGACCGTCGCGGTCGCCCAGACCTTCCCGGTGTCCGACGTCGATCTCCAGCCCATAAGCAGCGCCACGGCTCTCGCCGAGCCGGAGCCTGTAACGCCGGCCGCGCCAGGGCCGTCGGCGATGATCGTGTTCGACGCGGTCACGAAGATCTACGAGCCGAATGTCGCCGCCCTGCGCGACGTCTCGTTCGTGATCGAGAAGGGTGAGTTCGTCTTCATCGTCGGCGCCTCAGGGTCGGGCAAGTCCACGATCATCCGGCTGATCCTGAAGGAGCTCGAGCCCACCGACGGGCGCATCATCGTCGGCGGCCGCGACCTGACTCGCCTGCGCCGTTCGAAGGTACCGGCCCTCCGCCGCAACGTCGGCTGCGTCTTCCAGGACTTCAAGCTCCTGCCCAACCGCACTGCGGCCGAGAACGTGGCCTATGCGCTCAAGGTGCAGGGTGAGAGCAGCCCCGGAATCCGGAAGAAGGTGCCCGAGGTGCTCGGCCTCGTCGGCCTCACCAGCAAGATGACCTCGTACCCCGATGAGCTCTCCGGCGGCGAGCAGCAGCGGGTGTCGATCGCACGCGCGTTCGTCAATCACCCGCCGCTTTTGATCTGCGACGAGCCGACGGGCAACCTCGACCCCGACACGTCTGTCGGGATCATGCAGCTGCTCTATCGGATCAATCGCTCCGGAACGACGATCCTGATGGTGACCCACGATCGCGAGATGGTCGACAAGATGCGCAAGCGCGTGATCGCCCTCGAGGAAGGGCGCCTCGCGCGGGACGAGCGCCGCGGGGGTTACGCCTCCGAGTGAGCCAGCTTCGCCTTCTCTTCGCGGAGGCCGCCCGTTCGGCACGGGCAAGCCTGTCGACGACCTTTGCGGCCACCATGACCGTGCTGATCGGGATGTTCCTGCTGGGCGTCTCGATCGCGCTCGGGACGTGGGTCCTGTCCTGGTCGGATCACGTCAAGCGCGAACTCGTGGTCAGGGTCTTCTTCTGTACCGAGAGCACCTGCGCGCAGCCGGTGACGGCGAAGCAGATCAACACCGTGCGCGTGCAGCTGGAGTCCGATCCTCGCGTCAAGTCCGTCAAGTTCGTGCCAAAGGACGAGGCGCTCAAAATCATGCAGAGGCGGGCTCCGCTCCTTGTCACGGGCGTGAGCTCGAACCCCCTGCCCGACGCCGAGGAGGTCACACCGAAGCGTCCAGAGGACGTGCGGGCGATCGCGGCCAGCGTCTCCGGCTTGAACAAGCCGCCTGGAGTCGAAAAGGTCAGTTACGGGGCCCGAACGGCGAACCGGATTCTCCGCGTCGGGAAGATCATCTCGTCGATCTTCGTCGGGATCGTGGTCCTGCTCCTCGCCGCCTCGACGCTCCTCATCGCGAACACGATCCGTCTATCGATCTACGCGCGCCGACGAGAGATCGAGGTCATGAAGCTGGTTGGCGCGTCCAACTGGTTCGTGCGCGGGCCCTTCATGCTCGAAGGGCTCTTCTGCGGCTTGGCCGGCTCGCTCTTGGCCATCCTCCTGCTCCTCCTCGGCAAGGAGCTTGCGCTGCCGCAGATCCTGCCGCGCGTCGACACCGATTCCGATGTCGAGGCGCTCGCGTTTGCGTGGACGGCGCTGATCTTGATGCTGATCGGCCTGCTGGTCGGCGCCGCCGGCTCCGGTCTGACACTCCGCCGCTTCCTCAAGGTCTAGCACCAAGGGAATTGCCGCGCACGTTCGGCGGGTAGAGCACCGGTAGCAATTCGGTATGCCCGACGATCCTTCTTCCACGGACGATCGAGTCGTCGTCGAGATCCGGCGGCGCGGCAGGCTGACCGTCGGAGACCCCTTCTTCACGCCTGGCGTGCCGCTGATCCTCGACCGCAAGGGGCTCCACGACGTCACCGAGGGGGACCTCGCCGTCGTTCGGCGACAGCGGGGTCGAGCGCGTCTCGAGCGCGTCCTCGGGCCGGCCAAGTCGATCGAAGCGGTGCTCGAAGGGCTGCTCGAAGAGAATGGCCTCCGCCGTCCCTTCGAGCCGCACACGATCGCGCCGGCCGACGTCGCAGGTCGTGTCGACTTGCGCGACCTCGTCGCGTTCACGATCGATCCCGAGACCGCGAAGGACTTCGACGATGCGATCTCCGTCCGCCGCGAAGGAGAGGGCATGCGCGCCTGGATTCACATCGCCGACGTCTCGCATTTCGTGTCGGCGGGCTCGCCGCTGGACGGGGGTGCGGCTGAGCGTGCGCTTTCGACGTACGTGCCGGGCCGGGTCGCGCCGATGCTGCCGCCTGAGCTCTCCGACGACGTGTGCAGTCTGCGCCCGCATCAGGATCGGCTCTGCGTGACGGTCGAGATCCCTTTCGGCCCTTCACTGGAGGCCGGTGAGCCCACCTTCTACCGCTCGGTGATCCGCAGCCGCGAGCGCCTCACGTATGGACGAGCCGAGGCGATTCTGGCGGGTCGCGAGGCCGCCGACGAGAACGTTTCGGCCGCACTCGTACTGAGCGAGCGACTGGCAACCGAGCTGCGCCGAAGACGGTTTGCCCGCGGCGCGCTCCGCATCGAGACGGGCGAAATCACGTTCGAGTTCGACGGCTTTGGCGGCGTCGAGCGGGCCTGGCGCGAGTCCGAGCCGCACGCCCACATGCTGGTGGAAGAGCTGATGATCCTTGCCAACGAGTCGGTGGCGGAGTTTCTCGCCAAGAGTCGGAGCGAGGCCCTTTTTCGCGTCCACGAGCGCCCTGATCCACAAGCGATTTCGCTGTTGATCGCCAAGCTGGCGGATCTCGGGGTGCCGACACCGCCCACGCCCGATCTCGACGAGCTTTCGCCGCGTGGCGCCGAGGGCTTGGCGGCAGCGATCAGCGAGGGCGTCACGGACTACGTCCAGCGTGCGGGTCGCGGGCGCGAGGCGTTTCCGGCGCTTGTCCTTCGTTCGCTCAAACGGGCGCGCTACGACGCCGCGAACCTAGGGCATTCGGGACTTGCCAGCCGGGCGTATTGCCACTTCACATCGCCGATTCGCCGCTATCCCGACCTCGTCTGCCATCGCGCGCTGATGCGTGAGGCCGGAGGTGGGGACGACCCACCGCCCGAGGACCCCGAGAAGGCGGCGGAGCACGCGTCGCTTCGGGAGCGCGAGGCGGCGGAGGTCGAATACCTCGCGGACGATCTCAGCCTCGCCTGGCTGCTCGACTCGGTGCTCTTCGACCGCGGCTGGGACGAGCCTTTCGAGGGGGAGATCACGAGCGTGATCGGCGGAGGGCTGTTCGCGCGCTTCGGCGAGGTCTTCGAAGGCTTCCTGCCCGCGCGCCGGCTGCCGGGCGATTACTTCGAGCTGAGCGATCTCGGGACCGCCCTCGTCGGGCGCCGAGGCGGAGGAACGTACCGTCTGGGAGATCCGATCGAGGTCCGCGTCGAGCGGATCGAGAAGCCGGAGGGCAAGGTCGAGCTCGCCCCGGCGGCCGCGCGGCGTTAGCTCGTCGGCGGGCGGCCGTGACTGCCCTGCGTGTCTCACGACGAGCTACCAATCGTGTGCCGGCTCTGCGAGTGTGCGAACCGCCGGTACGGGAATAGGCGACCGATCCTTCCGTTGGAGGAGACATGAAGCTCGAAGGCATTCACCACATCACTGCGATCACCGGCGACGCGCCGACCAACGTCGACTTCTACACGGGTGTACTCGGCCTGCGGCTCGTCAAGAAGACGGTCAACCAGGACGATCCAACCGTGTACCACCTGTTCTATGCCGACGAGCGTGGCAGCGCCGGCAGCGACATCACCTTCTTCGAATATCCGAACGCCTCACGTGGGCGGGCGGGTGCAGGCATGGTGCATCGAATCAGCTGGCGCGTACCCTCGGACGAGGCGCTCGATTTTTGGGCCGATCGTCTGGGCCGCGCGGGGGTCGAGGTCGAGCGGGAACAAGGAAGGCTTCGCTTCAGCGACCCGGAGGGCCTCGGGCTGGAGCTCGCGGTCGTCGAGACCGACGATGAGCCGTTGATCG
>JBKOXM010000083.1:0-4289 GCA_046724925.1 Actinomycetota bacterium
AACGGCTGAAGAAGGCCGGTGAGGACGAGGCCGCCGAGCGAGTGGCGGTGCTCTCGAAGCCGAGCGTCCCCGTATGGACGATCAACCAGCTTGCGCGGCAGGACAAGCCGGCGATGCGGGCGCTGCTCGACGCCGCCGCGAAGCTCAGGAAGGCGCAGGAGCGGGCCTTGGCGGGGGGCGACTCGGATCCGTTGCGCGCGGCGCAGGCGCAGGAGCGCGACGCGCTTCGCGACCTCACGCATCGCGCCGAGGCGATTCTCGAGCAGGCTGGGCGACCTGCCAGCCGCCCCGTCCTCGAGCGGATCCGTTCGACGCTCGGGGCGGCGGCTCTGTCGGAGCCGACTCGTGACGCCTTGAAAGCGGGTTGCCTGACGGACGAGGTAGAGATGTCCGGCTTCGACGCCCTGGCCGGGATCGAGCCGGCGCCACGAAAGCGCGCCCAGCCGCGGGACGAGCTCGCCGAGCGGAGACAGAAGAAAGCCGAGCGCGAACGGGAACGCCGCCGGCTCGAGAAGAACGCGCGCGACCTCGAGGGCCGGGCGAAGGCGGCCGAGGAACGAGCCGACGAGGCGGAAGCGGCCGCCGAAGATGCCCGCGCAGCCGCCGACGAGCAACGACGAGCCGCAGACGCCGCCGCCGCGGAGCTCGCGGCCTTCGACGAGCAGTCCTAGTCCGCGGGCAAGACGGCGAGCACCTGCTCGGGGTGCCCGTCGGGCTTCACGTTGTGCATGACCTTGGCGACGTTGCCGTCCGCGTCGATCACGAAGGTCGAGCGCTTGACGCCCCAGTACTTCTTGCCGCCGAAGTTCTTCTCGCCCCAGACGCCGTAGCGCTCGGCGGCCTCGTGCTCGGGATCGGCGAGCAGCGTGAACGGCAGTGAGTACTTCTCCTTGAACTTCACGTGCGAGGCCTCGTCGTCGGGGCTGACGCCGAGGACGACCGCGCCGCGCTTCTCGAACTCGGAATACGAGTCCCGGAAGCCGCAGGCCTCGACCGTGCAGCCGGGCGTGTCGTCCTTGGGATAGAAGTAGAGGACGACCGGCTGCCCACGGAAATCGGACAGCTTCACGCGTTCGCCCGAGTCCGTCGTCAGCTCGACGTCCGGCGCCGGCTTGCCCTCTTCGACCATCTCAGCTCCCCCGTAGAGTTGAATTCGGATGCTCACCGCCCATCACACGGTCGCGTACCTTGTGCTCGGAGTGACGCTCGTGTCTGCCGTGTGGGGCGGGATCGCCTACTTCCGGCCCGGGGCGTCTGGAGGGCTCCTGGCGCATCTGCTGACGCTCAGCCAGACGCTGCTCGTCGCGCAGGTGGGGCTCGGGCTGCTGCTCCTGTCCGACGATCGCCGCGCTCCCGAGGAGCTGCACTACGCCTACGGAACGTTCGCGCTCCTGGCAGTCCTCGCGCCCTGGTTCTACGCGCCCAAGGAGCCGCGGCGGCGCCTCCTCTGGTTCTCGGTTGCAACACTGATCGCCTGCGCGCTCGCGGTGCGCGCGTACACGACCGCCTGATGAAGAAGTTCTTATCCGACATGAATCCATTCGTCCGCGGGCTGCTCGTGGTCGCGCTGATCGCGGGGATCGTCGTCGTCCTCCAGCTCCAGCTGACGCTGACGGCGCTGTTCCTGATCGCGTCGATCATCTTCCCGCTCGCGATCGCGTACTTCCTCTTCCTCATGTGGCGAGAGCGGCGCGGCGACTTCGAGGTCTGGCCGACGCGCTCGAAGTTCGCCTTCTACGGCGGGGCCGTGCTCATCGTCGCTGCGCTGCTGGTCGCCTTCTTCCAGGGCGTGTCAGGCCTCGACGCCGTGGCTTGCCTCTTCGTAATCGGCTTCTCGGGCTTCGCGATGTTCCGCGCCTGGCGCGACCAGCACTTGTACGGCGGCTACTAGGCCTCGACGCGGCTGGCTGCGCCGTCGAGGGCGTCGAGGGCTGCACGGATCTCGACGTGCCTCCCGACGAAGATAGGCGTGTCTCGCTCCGTGTAGCGGCTCGCCTCGCTCTCGCGGAGCGTCAGCATCAGGTGCATGAAGTCCGAGGGCTCGTCGCACTCGAATGCGGTCATGAACTCCTGGTCGTCGATGCCGAACGAGTACGTCGTGTGGTTGACGATTGTCCGGAACTCGTGGCCGACGCGCATGTGCTCGTCCATCGCGCGCTGACGCTCCTCGGGCGGCAGCGAGTACCAGGAGCGGAGCTTCACGAACGGGTAGACGACGAGGTACGGCGAGCCACGCGGGACGACCTTGCGCGGCTTGCGCGCCTGTGTGTACTCCGAGGCCTTCGTCGTCGCGAGGTACGAATACGGCGTCTCGAGCCAGCCGGCGATCGGCGTCCCGTTCAGCGCAGCCCCAAGCTCGCCGAGGTCCTCGTACCGGTTGGTGATCACCCAGAGGAAGAAGTCGCTGTCGGGCCGCACTCCGGCGACGGAGTACGTTCGCAGCGACGCCATCCGGCCCGTCCAGTCCTCGACGACCTCGGCGAAGGCGTCCTTGCCAGCAGCGCGCTCCTCCACGGGCAGGCGCCGCCACGCCGGGTCGACGCGGAAGAACCGGTAGGCGACGTACTGACCCTCCACAGCCGAAATCTTACGAACAGTTGTCGAGCTTGCCCTCGCGTGCCTCGAGCGCCGCCTCGCGAATCGCGGGCAGGCTCGTCTTCGGCTTCGTGTCGGCGTAGTACGGCCCCGATTGCCAACGATTGAGATCGGGCTCGTCGAAGAGGTGGAAGATGTAGACGGCGATCACTGTCGGCTGGCAGACGGCGAGCTCGAACGCCTGGCGGTAGTACTCGGCCTGCGTTTGCTCGCTGACGGCGTCGCGGCCGAGCGGCGACTGGAGGTTCGTGTACGGACCCTGGGCGCTCTCGGGGATCACCGACTGGACTCCGTACTCGGTGTAGGCGATCGGCAGCTTCGAGCCCGGCTGCTCGGTCCCGTCGAAGGCGCCGCCGAGCAAATCGACGAGCTTGTCGTAGTCGCCGAAGCCGAGCGACGTGCCCGTGTGGGGCTGCCCCGGCGGGATCGAGGAGCGGGTCTGGTACGGATGGAGCGCGAAGACGTCCATGATCGGCTCCGTGCGGCCGCTCGCACGGTAGGCCTGGCCCATGTCGCGGATGAACGTGGTCGGTGAGTGCGTCGGCCGCGGCGAGTTGGCGTCGTCGAAGCCGCGGGGAGCGAGGTTGCCGCCGTAGACCCTGATCTCCGGGTTGACCGCCTTCAGCGCGTCGTAGGTGCGAGCGAGGAGGGCCGTGTAGTCGCGCGCGGCGATGTCGTTTCCGGCCTCGTCGAACTGGTGGAGCCAGAAGCCGTTCAGGTTGGGCTCGTTCCAGACGGCGAAGTCCCGCACCGACGGGATCTCTCGGGCGAGCGTCGCCATGAACGTGGCGTAGTTGTCCTGCTCCTTCTCAGTCACGGGAGCAAAGCGAGCCCGAGGCGCGTAGGAGGTGATGAGAAGCTTCATGTTCCGCTTCTCGAGCGCGTCGGCGATGTTGCCGATCACCGTCAGCTCGCCGGGATCGGGCTGCCTCTGGCCGGGCACCCAGGGGGCCGTGATGTTGTGAACATTGAACCCCGCCTGCTCCGCGAGCTCGACCCGCTGGTCGGCGATCTCTGGCTCGAGGAACCTGACGCCGTCCTCGAGCGCTCCGACGTCGATCCGGCGCCCGGGGTCGTCTTCGCGCATGAAGAGCGCCCAGGCTCCGCCGGCGAGCACGAGCGCGGCCAGGGCCGCGAGCAGGACCTTCCACATCGTCACTACCCTAATTTCCGTGGCGAGGCAGGTCTCCAAACTCGAGAGCAAGCTGAAGGCGCTCCCGGCGAAGCCCGGCGTCTACCTGTTCCGCGACGCGGGCGGGGACGTCCTGTACATCGGCAAGGCGAAATCGCTGCGTCCCCGGGTGCGAAGCTACTTCCAGGCGGCCTCGGGCACGCGCTCGACGCTTACGCAGCTGCCCGAGCGCGTCGCCGACGTCGAGGTGATCGTCACCGACACCGAGGTCGAGGCGCTCCACCTCGAGCAGAACCTCGTCAAGCGCCACCGGCCGCCGTTCAACGTCCGGCTCCGCGACGACAAGTCCTTTCCGTACATCGCCGTCACCGTCGAGGACGAGTACCCCCGGGTCATGTTCACGCGGGAGCGGCACCGCCGCGGCGTCGTCTACTTCGGCCCGTATGCGAACGCGAAGAAGGTGCGCGAGACGCTCGACGTCCTGAACCGCGTCTTCCCGTACCGGCCGTGCGAAGGCCCGAAGCCCGGCCGCCACTCCGGGATCCCGTGCCTCGACTTCCAC
>JBKOXM010000197.1:0-8073 GCA_046724925.1 Actinomycetota bacterium
GGCCAAGATTGCTCGTGATTTGGCTTAACCATGCGCGTTTTCGCCTCGGCGAGCGTGTTTCCGCGTAGACGCGGCGGGTAGGCGAAGAGGAACCGAACAGGACAGACCAATCGAGCCGAGGCTCGAAAAGGAGGACGTTCATGGCAACTGTCGAGTTGTGGACCTTCAACATCACTAGCCCGGGTGTCGATCTGACGAAGATCGATCTGACTGGGTTCAAGGTCGAGGCGCGCGACGGTGACATCGGGAAGGTGGACGAGGCGACCTACGAGGCCGGCGGCAGCTTCATCGTTGTCGACACGGGTCCTTGGATCTTCGGCAAGAAGGTCATGCTCCCGGCCGGAGTGATCCGGGACATCGACCTCGACACCGAGGCGGTCCTCGTCGATCTGACGAAGGACGAGATCAAGAACGCACCCGAGTTCGACGAGACGCGCTACCACGACGAGAGCTACAGAAACGAGCTCGCCGGCTACTACAGCGGTCGCGGCACCTCACGCACCTAGCTCGAGCTTACGACCAAAAAGCGAAGCCCCGCCACGTGCGGGGCTTCGCCGCGTCTGGGCTCGCTCGGGGCCGAGAGGTGGCGCCCGCACTGCGACGAGATCGGCTCGTTACGATCGGCTCGAGAGTTCCTGTGCTCGAACGCCTGAGATCGCTGTTCCAACGGCCGGAGCCGGCCGGCCCGCCGGAGACCATTCGCACATTCAGCGTCTCCGATCGCCCGATCGCCGAAAGCGGAGTGTCGCCGGAGGAGGCGGAGGGGGCCTGGCGGATCGAGGCTGTCGACGCGGGCTCGGTGCCGTTGTTCGAGGTCCCGATTAGCGGTGTCGAGCAGTGCATGCTCACCTACCGCGCGGAACTGAGGACACAAGCAGTCGAGGGCGGCGCCTACCTCGAGATGTGGTGCCGCCTTCCGGACAGGGGTGCGTTCTTCTCTCCAAGGGCTTGCACCAGAAGGCGAAGGGCACGATCGGCTGGTCGTCGTATCAGGTGCATTTCTCGTTGAAAGAAGGGCAACGCCCGGACGTGATCAAGCTCAATCTGGCGTTCGAGGGAGCGGGAACCGTGTGGATTCGCAACGTCGAGCTGCTCCGAACGCCGCTGCGCTAACGGGCGCGACGTAAGGGCGCTCGCCTGGGGAGGCGAGCGCCCCTCGAGTGCGTCAATTGATACAGACGAGCGAAATCGTCCCTCGAGCGGGACCATCCGCACGCAGGTTCTTCATTTCGAATGTCCAGGTCGACTCCGACGTCGCCGTGATGGTTACCGGGGTCGCCTCGCCGTCTCCGGTCGTCGTCCAGTAGGCGGAGATCGCACGGCCGGCGCTGCAAGTGACCGGCTCCGTCGTCCCGCTGCTCGGAAGCGCAAAAAACTCCCGGCTCGCGACCTTCACGAGTCCTCGGACACTCGTGACGGGCCTTGCCCGGGCCTCGGCTACCACCTGGCCACGTGTCTTGCCCTGGAGCTTGGCGGAGTTGTTGGCAAACAGCGCTCTCGCCACGGGCTTTGCCGCCACCGCCGTCCCGGTCAGCGAGACGAAGAGCGCAATCAGGGCCACGATCATGGCCGGTGTGGGCCGCCCGACTCTGATGCTCAAAGTGAACCCCCCTCGGTTGGTGACCTGCTGCCGGAGTCATAGCGAAAACCCAGGGCTGCACAGCTTCTTCATAGTCTCCGAACGTCGCCCTCGTGCCCCCTGACTACGCTCTCAGGGATGCGCGGAATTGCCTTTTTGCTTGCAGCGCTCTTTCTTTTCATTCCCGCCGGCTGCGGAGGCTCGGATGACGACGCGGCCACGCCTGCCGAGCCGTCGACGACGACCACGACGACGGACGGCGGGTCGAACGGAATCGATCCGCTCGAAGGCGCCGGGACTGATCCGGTCACCGGCGACTCGACTGGTAGCGGGACTGCCCTGCTGGAGCAGGTCACGATGGGCCGCCACGAAGGGTACGACCGGGTTGTCTTCCAGTTCCGGAACCATGTCCCGGGCTATCGCGTCGGCTACGTCGAGCCGCCGCTGCGCGAGGACGGGTCCGGCGACGCGGTCGAGCTCGACGGAGAGGCGTTCCTGCAGGTGCGGATGGAGCCCGCCTCGGGCTTCGACCTCGAGACAGACGAGGGCGTGCTCGTCTACAAGGGGCCGAAGCGAATCGAGGGTTCCAGTGCAGGCACTTCGGTCATCCGCGAGGGCGTCAGGACCGGCGACTTCGAGGCCGTTCTCACCTGGGCGATCGGGCTGACCGACCGAGTCGACTTCAGGGTGCAGACGCTTTCAGGCCCGCCGCGGTTGGTCGTCGACGTCAGAAATCATTGACGGCCCACGCCCGGCGTCATGGGCGGCGGTGGAGCTACGAGTAGCTCGGCGTGACACTCGAAGCTGCGCCGTTGCGGCGACCGCCCGCGTTCTGGATCGACGTGGCTGTCAAGATCGCGCTCGTCGCGCTGCTCCTGTTCGGCGCCTTCTCGGGGCTCGAGCGCTTCGAAGGCAAAGCCTTCACAGGCCGCCTGCTCGTCTATCCGCTTTCGGCGGTAATCGTCCCGGTCGTCTGGTGGATCGTCCAGCGCCGCCGAGGCCGCCCCTTGCCTATCCGTACGCGCTCGACATCCTGCTCGTCCTCCCGTTTCTGATCGACACCACCGGAAACGTGCTCGATCTCTACGACACGATCGACTGGTGGGACGACTTCAACCACTTCCTCAACTGGGGCATCCTCACCGCGGCCTTCGGCCGCCTGTCGTCCGCCTGCCGATCGGACGCTTGAATGCCGCAGCACTTGCGATCGGCTTCGGCGGCGTCACGGCGGTTCTGTGGGGGTTCTCCGAGTACATCACGTTCATCCGCAACTCCTCCGAGCTGGATACGGCCTACATCGACACGCTCGGCGACGTGCTGCTCGTGCTGTCCGGCTCCGTCGTGGCCGCGCTTGCGACCGTGACGATCGCCTGGCGACGAGACTAGGCCAGTGCCGCCGCGAGCTTCTTGTGCGCGGCGTCCATCACGGGATCGCCGTGCGTCGGCAGGAACAGCTCGACCGGGAGGTCGAGCAGCGGGCGGAACGATTCCCTGAACTGGGCCGGCGTCACGTCCTTCGGGATCCAGGTCTCTGGTACTCGCACGCCGCCTTCGCCTCCGAGCAGCGAGTCGCCCGTCACGATCGCCCCGTGCGCCCCGATCCAGAAGACCGCGTCGCTTGGATCGAAGCTCGGCTTGACCTCGACGGCATCGAGCAGCACGTCCCCCGGGCGGAATGGAGTGGCATCTGCCTTGAGCTCGTGGAGGCCTTGCTCAGGCGCATAGATCGTCGCGCCGAGTCGCTCGGCGAGCCCCGGCGCGCTGCGCCCGTGCCACGCGCACGTGAGGATGATGGCCGAAGCGCCTTCCGTGGAGCGTCTCTCGATCTCCGCCGGCGGCGCCATCGGGTCGAACAGCACGAGCGTGCCGCGAGACTCGAGCGCGTACGAACGCACATCCTGGTCCCAGCCGTCCGGCCCGCCGTCTTCCGGCGTCCAGGCGGGGTGAGGCGCGGTCCAGGTCCAGAGTCCCGGCCGGAGCTCTTCCACGAGCCTAGGCTAACCCGTGTTCGCCAGCTCGCGGACGAAAGCACCGCCGCCGATCACCCGCTGCGCTCGACCGCCTGCGCGCTTGCGCAGCTCGCGGTCGGAGGTGATCAGCCAATAGTCTTCTTCGTTCTGCACGCTGCGGGCAATCCAGTCGTCGGCGCTCTCCCTGCCGGTGCCCACGACCTCACAGTGCTCCTCCACCTCGACCGAGGGTGCGCGGCCGTCGAAGACGATCAGCGCCCTCAGGCGGTTCAGGCCGGCCCAGCGGCCGCTTGACTCGACTAACTGCTCCGGGCTCAGGTTGGGCCATTTCGAGCGGCGGACGTTCTCTGCATCGATGAACACGGTCGTCACGCCCCGTCGCCCTCCGCCAGCTCCTGGGCTAGTAACGAGCACGCGAACGCGCGCCAGGCGACCTCGGGCGCATCCAACATCCCGTAGATCGCTTCGCTCACGTGCGGCAAACCGCCGGCCTGGCCGCGCAGTTGCACGAGCCCTTCGACGAGAGCCGCGCGCCCCGCAGGCGCGTCGAGCTCGTCGGCGAGGCTCTGGACGGCACGGCCGTTCAGGTCGAGACCACGGGCCGGATCACCGCCCGCGGCCAGCAGGAGAAGCGATCGGCGAGCCGCCCCCTGCACGGCCCCTCGGTCGAGCTCGATGCCCCCGCCGGCGACCGCTGCCAGCGTCACGATTCCGGTGGCGAGCGCGTCGTCGTCAGCCGCAAGATCCCGCTCCAGCTGCTGGAGCCACCCGGCCGCCATGCGAGGGACGGTAGCGGCTTCGGTTAGGGCCGGTCAGGAGCCGGTCAGCTGCCGACGACCTGGACGATCCAGCGCCGGTCGCGCTCGCGATCGAGCTCCAGGAACAGCACGCGTTGATACGTCCCCAGTTGGAGAGCGCCGTCCACAATCGGAATCGACTCGCCCGCCGAGCCGAGGAGCATCGACATGCAGTGGGCGTGCCCGTTTTGGTCGATAGCCTCCTCGTCGCGAGCAGCCTCGGCGCGCCGGTCCCAATCGTCGTGCGCGTAATACCTCTCACTCGGCACGAGGCGTCGAAGCAGGTCGGCGAAGTCCTCGAGGAACCCTGTCTCGAACTCGTTCACGCGAACGCAGCACGTCGTATGAGGCGAGTAGACGCAGGCGATCCCGCGCGTGATCCCGCTGTCACGGACCGCATCGTTGACTTCGTCGGTGATGTCCCGCACGGTGAGACCACCGGCCGTCCGCAGCTGGCGTTCGTGCTGGAAGACCTTCACCGCCGGGCATCCTAGCGAGGCCGCCCGGACGGGTCGACGCTTGAGCGGACGCGATTGTTAGGAGTGCGTTACGGCCGAGAAGTCGATCGACACGTCGTAGCAGTGAACCGCTTCGACGGTCCCTTCTGCGTCCGCGACCGCTCGCCGGCGCAGGTTCGCAGCCCGAACCTCGCTGTTCGTGAGTGCAGCATGGTCATCCCAGAACGTGACCGTGATGAGCCGCCCCGCATCGCGATCGACGAGGAGGTAGCCGCCGTTGCTGCCTGGGATTTCGCGGAGCGCCTCCACTGCCTCCTCGAAGCCGCGGATCGCTTCGTCTACTCGATCCAGTTCCACGCTGTAGTGACTCAACCGTGCCTGCATCGGTCCCCTTTCCTGCCTGGTCAGAAAACGGTCTTTCCACTCGCTGGGTTCTCGAATCTTGCCGCCGAGCCCAGACGGTCCGCCCAAAGTGCGATTCGCTTACGCGTCGCACTTTCGGCGGAAGATCCGCAACGAAGGCGGGGTCGTAGCGCTACGCTCGACCTGGTCGCGGGCCCGTAGCTCAGCGGTCAGAGCATCCGGCTCATAACCGGCAGGTCCCAGGTTCGAATCCTGGCGGGCCCATCACAGAGAGCACGCGGCTCATAACCGGCAGGTCCCTGGTTCGAATCCAGGCGGGCCCACCCGTTGCACTCCCGGCCGATCCCCCGAGCGGGGGACGGGGCTGATCGGCCCGTGGTCGATGGTGCGGGTAGCCACGAACTCCGGAGGCCGCACCGGTGCTCAAGTTCTTCCTCGTCGCAGTCGGATTGCTCGCGCTGATCGTCTTCGTCGCCGGCAGGCGTGGGGACGACCGTGCCGCGTTCGGCAAATGCATCGAGAAGCACGGCGTCGTCGTCGGCGACTCGACCGAGTTCAGCGACCTCACCTCCGGGATCGACGGCTACGACAGCGTCGGGCAGATGCTGGACGAGCACAGCCTGTCGATTCGCACTCCCGACAGTGAAGGCTTCGCGTTCGTCACTCAGAGCGAGGACGATGCGCGCGAGGCCGATTCCGTCCTCTCCGGCTATCTGAGCGGCTATACGACCCAGCGAGCCGGCAAGGTCGTCGTCGCCTGGTCGGTCGGTCCTGAGGATGCGGCGGCATCTGCGGTCAGAGCCTGCGCTTAATGAGCGGAACTCTCGGCCCTGACAGCGAGGACCTGGTCGCGCAGGAGATCGTCCGCCGCGCGTCCGACGAGGACCCTGTGGGCTCTGCCAGCGCGCCCGCCGTCGCCTCGCTCGCCGTCGGCGTCGTCGGTTGGATCGCGGTCGGCGTCGTCCTCTTGCTCGTGCTCGCCCTCGCGGGCTGCATCGCAGCGTACGCTTGACGACGACGGGCCCCGAAGGGCCCGTCGTACGACCGCGAGTGCGTTCGGGCTAGATCTTCCCGCGCCTCCGCCACTTGGCGAAGACAGCCCCGATCCTGCGGTGGTAGGTCCGCGCCGCTTCCTCGGGCGAAAGGCGCCCTTGCGCGACGCGGGCGAACATCTCGGGGATCAGGAACGTGTCGAACACCTCGCCCATTGCGGCGTTGGCGAAGCCGGGATAGCCGACGTTCTTCGTGTACCTGCGGTTGATCTGGTCGAGCACCATGTACTTCCCGCGCGGCGCGTTCGTATCCCGCCTGAGCCGCACCGGGATGTTCCGCACCGACCGTGGGAACGACGGGAAGTTGTAGAACCGGCTGTTCTCGAACGCGCCGGTGTACTTGATCTCGAGATCCGTGAGGAACTTGACAGCCGCCTGCCGGTTCTGGGCGAACCTCCAGATCATGTAGGTGTGCATCACGTGCTCGAGCCCCAACCGGCCGTTCGGCCCGGACGGAATCGGGAGCAGGCCCGTGTTTCTCGCCAGCGCGGGGTTCGAGAGCTCGGCCGAGCGTGGGATAGAGATCGCGTTGAGCGCGAGCGACAGTCTCCCGGCCAGGAAGCCCTGGTTGTTCGAGGCCGCCGTCCACGCGAAGATCTCGTTCGACATCCCCTGGCGGAACAGCGACCGTGCGAACCTGAGCGCCTCGACCGTCTTACGGCTGTTGAGGATGACGCGATGCTGGCGGTTCTGGATGAACGAGCCGAAGCACATCATCAGGGCCATCATTGCCATGTTCGAGTCGATATCGCCGCTCGACATGCCGATGCCGATCGGATGGCCGCTGGCCCGCAGGCGAGGGGCCGCCCGCAGCACGTTCTCCCAGGTCGTCGGCCTGCGACCGACCTCGCCCCAGAAGTCTCTGCGGTAGTTGACCGGGTCGGGCGCATAGCTATCCGGGAATCCGTGGTAGCGCTTCGTCTTGGGGTTGTACGAGCTGCGGAACGCGACGTCGGCCATCTTCCCGCGCCGCCTCCGTACGGCCTGGACGATCGGCGCGTGGTTGATGACGAGGTCCTCGTACTGCGGCGCAGGCGCGAGAAGCGCGACCATGTCGTGGCCCCTGCGGGCCGCGGCCTCGGAGGCGACGCGCCCCGGCAGGTCTGCCTGGTTGATGTGGTCGACGATCACCTCGGTGTCGTTCGCCTGTCCCCAGCGCTTGACGTACACGCCGTCGAACCAGCGGTCGTAGGCCGGCACGAAGTGGCTCCACTGAAGGATCCGCAGGGTGCCCGCGAGCTCTCGGCCCGCGAACTTCGTGACCGGGTGCACCTTCGTCTTGAGCAGGTTGCTCGTGTAGCCCGGCAGCGTGAACGCGGCCGCTCCGAGCCCGGCCTTGCGCAGAAGGTCTCGTCTGGTGAGGTTCCCTTTCACCTCCTTCGTCGACTCGTTTCTTGCTCGACTGTCCTCCGCCATGGGGTCTCCTTTCCGTCGGCGGGACAGCGTCACCGGAAGGCTCCGCCCGTGAATCCGGCGATGAAGCGATTGAGGAATGCGTTGTAGAGCAGGGCGAGCGGGATGCTCGGCAACAGTGCTGCGGCCATCAGGCCCTGCCAGAAATAGACGTCCCCCCGAATCAACTCCGTGTACACGCCGGTCGAGACCGTCTTCTCGCTCGAGCGCGAGATGAACGTCAGCGAATACACGAAGTCGTTGAGCACGAGTGAGAACGCGAAGATAACCACAGTCAGGATTCCCGGAACCGAGATTGGAAACACCACGCGCCAGAGCGTCGTCAGGCGTGAGGCGCCGTCGACACGGGCAGCGTCCTCGAGCTCGGCCGGGATCGTCTTGAAGAAGCCCATCAGGAGCCAGGTCGAGAACGGCACCGTGAACGAGGGATAGACGAGGACG
>JBKOXM010000180.1:0-3765 GCA_046724925.1 Actinomycetota bacterium
GCTCCCTTCATCTCGACGGTGACGGCGAAGCTCGAGGAAGCGGACCGCTACAGGCACCTCCTGGTGGAACAGCTCACTGCGCCGGTGAAGTTCACCCAAGCGGCGCGAGAGCTGATCTCGCGCGGCGTGACAGTGTTCGTCGAGGTGGGGCCGGGGAACGTCTTGAGCGGTTTACTGAGACGCATTGATAAGAACGTCAAGGCGATCCCGGTCAACGACCTGAAGTCACTCGATCAGCTCGAGCACACGGTTGGATAACGCCGCCTTCGCCTCTCTCGAGGGGAGGACGGCGCTCGTCACCGGTGGCTCACGAGGAATCGGGCGGGCGATCGCGCTCGAGCTCGCGCGCGCAGGCGCGTCCGTTGTCGTCGGCTACCGCTCAGGCCGCGACGAGGCGGCCGAGGTCGCAAGCGAGACAGGAGGGCGCGCGACCCAGGCCGACGTCTCGAATGCCGACGAGGCGAAGCGTCTGGTGGAGGAAACGGGAGACGTGGACGTGCTCGTCAACAACGCGGGCGTGACGCGGGACGGGGTACTCGCCCGTATGACCGACGAGGACTGGCGTGTGGTGCTGGAAACGAATCTGAGCTCGACGTTCTACACCTGCCGCGCGGTTAGCCGCGGAATGATGAAGCGACGCGCCGGCGCGATCGTGAACATGTCGTCGATCGTCGGCCTGCACGGCAATTGGGGCCAGGCGAACTACGCCGCCTCGAAAGCCGGGATCATCGCCTTTACGAAGTCGCTTGCGCAGGAGCTCGGCAGCCGGGGCGTACGCGCGAACGTGGTGGCGCCCGGCTACATCGCGACGCGGTTGACCAATGCGATTCCGGAGGAAGCGAAGCAGCAGATGCTCGGGTTGACACCACTTGGCCGTTTCGGCGATCCGGAGGACGTGGCGCGCGCGGTACGGTTCCTGTGCTCGGACGACGCTGCGTTCATCACGGGCGAGGTGCTCGTCGTGGGCGGAGGACTGGGAATGTGAGCGTGACTGATCTGAGTCTCAACGGCCGCCGCAGAGTCGTGATAACCGGCATGGGTTGCGTTACGCCCCTCGGCAACGACGTGGCTACGACCTGGCAGAACCTCACGTCGGGCGAGTCCGGGGCTGCCACCATTACGCAGTTCGACGCGAGCGAGTATTCCGTCCACTTCGCCTGTGAGCTCAAGGACTTCGATCCTTCGCAATGGATCGAACGGAAGCAGGCGCGGCGCATGGATCGATTCACGCAAATGATCCTGGCTGCCGCTCGGCAGGCGGAAGCCGACTCGGGTATCGATGTCGCCAAGGAGACAGATCGCATCGGCGTCTCGGTCGCGACCGGGATCGGGGGGCTGAAGTCGTTCCAGGACTGCTACGACACGCTCAAGGATCGCGGGCCTGATCGAGTCAACCCGTTTTCGATCCCGGCGATCATCCCGAACATGGGCGCGGCCTGGGTCTCCATGGAGCTTGGGACTCGCGGCCCGCTCTCGTCGCAGTGCACAGCCTGCGCGGCCTCCAACATGGCGATCGGAGAGAGCCTGGATGCGATTCGGCTCGGCAGAGCCGAGGTGATGCTCGCTGGCGGGACGGAAGCGCCGGTAACGCGTGTCGGCATCGCCGGTTTCAGCTCGATGCGCGCGCTGTCCCGCCGCAACGACGATCCGGAACGTGCGAGCCGTCCGTTCGATCTCGAGCGCGACGGCTTCGTCATGGGCGAGGCCGGGGCGATCGTGGTGCTGGAGGAGCTCGAGCATGCGCGGGCCCGTGGCGCTCCGATCTACGCGGAGCTCCTGGGGTACGGTGTCTCCTCCGACGCCAAGCACATCACCGAGCCTGACCCAACCGGCGTCCACCCGGCACGCGCGATGCAGATGGCGTTCGCGGACGCCGGTGTCGACCCGGCCGACGTCGGCTACATCAATGCGCACGGGACGTCCACTCCTCTCGGCGACGCGAGCGAGACACGCGTGATCAAGATCGCGCTGGGCGAGGAGAACGCTCGCAAGACGCCCATCTCGTCGACGAAGGGCGCGACCGGCCACTGCCTCGGCGCAGCCGGCGCGGTCGAGGCGATCTTCACGATTTTGGCTGTGAAAGAGGGTGTGGTCCCGCCGACGATCAACTACGAGGTCGAGGATCCCAGGTGCGACCTCGACTACATCCCCAATGAAGCGCGTGAGACACCCGACCTGCGCGTGGGCGTCTCGAACTCCTTTGGCTTCGGTGGCCACAACGCCTGCATCGTCGTTCGCAAGTTCGAAGACTGAGCGCCCCGGTCGCGGCTAAGCTCGCCGCGTGGAGCGGTGGGCGACGTTCGATTGCTACGGGACGCTGATCGACTGGAACGGCGGCATCCGCGCCGAGCTCGTCCGCCTTTTCGGCGAGGCCGATGCCGACCGCCTGGTCACCCGGTACCACGAGCTCGAGCCGCAGGTTCAGGCTGAGGATCCGTCTCGCTCGTACCGCGAGGTATTGACGCTGACGCTCGAGCGGCTGGCGGCGGGCGAGCGTCTTCCTATTCCGGAAGGTGAGACCAACGCGCTCGCGTCCTCACTGCCGACCTGGCGGCCCTTTCCCGAGGTACCGGGGGCGCTCGAGGAAGCGCGCAAGCGTGGTTGGAAGCTCGCCATCCTCTCCAATACCGACGTGGATTTGATCGAGGCGTCGAAGGGTCAGATCGGGGTGCCCTTCCAGGAGACGGTGGTTGCGGAGGAGATCGGCTCCTACAAGCCCGGCCAGAAGCATTGGGACGAGTTCTTCCAGCGGACAGAGGCCGACCGCGACGGGCACGTGCACGTCGCCGCAAGCCTGTTCCACGACATTGCGCCCGCCCGCGAGCTCGGTCTCCGCACGATCTGGGTCAACCGGCTCGGGGAGAGAGCTGATCCAGAGCCGACACGCGAGCTCGCGGATCTCGCACCGCTTGCGGAGACGCTCGATGAGCTTGTCACGATCGCCTGAGATCGTCCTGCGCCCGCCGCGGGAGGACGAGATCCCGGCTCTCGTCGACTTGATGAACGTCGTTCCGCGCATGCTCGACGGCAAGGACGAGATCAGCGCGTCCGATCTGGAGCGTTGGTTCAGCTCCCCGAGCGTGAATATCGCGCGCGACGTACGCGTCGTCGAGCGAAACACCTCGATCAGGGCGTATGCGGACGTGAGCGACCAGAGCGAACTCCATACGCGGTATTGGCTCGATCTGCGGCACGATCCCGAGCGCGCGGGGCCGGACGACCTCGCCGCGCTGATCGCCTGGGCACGGGAGCGGGCGCGCAGTGACGCGGTTCCGGGCGCAGCCTTTCGGGGCTATGCCGATTCACGGGATGACACGCTCAAACAGGCTCTCGAGGCCGACGGCCTGAAGCTGATCCGACACTCGTATCGGATGCGGATCGAACTGGACGGTGAGCTGCCCGAGCCGGTGTGGCCCGATGGGATCAGCGTGCGCACTTTCGCCACGCAGGATGCGCATGCCGTCTACGAGGTCCACCAGGAAACCTTCGCGGACGTCTGGGACCACACACCCGATCCCTACGACGAGTGGGAGCATTGGACGTTTCACGAGAGCTTCGATCCCAGCCTCTTGTGGTTGGCGAGCGACGGTGCCGAGATCGCCGGGATCGCACTCTGCCGGCCGTACGACGCCGTGCCGCAGATGGGCTGGGTGTCGGTGCTCGGCGTGCGCCGACCGTGGCGCCGCAAAGGCCTTGGGCGTGCCCTACTCGAGCACGCGTTTGCCGAGCTCGCTCGTCGGGGCTTCCGGAGCGTCGGCCTGGGCG
>JBKOXM010000231.1:0-4855 GCA_046724925.1 Actinomycetota bacterium
CCTCAGAGTTGGATGAAGAGCATCGCGGTACCCATACGTACCCGGAGTATCGAACCGCTTCGAGTACGTCCTGTTCGGTGCGATCGTGTTGGACGCGAACGATCCGTTGTTCGCGACGACCTGATGGTTCACCGTGTCGACGTTCTTCCACTGGACGGTGTCGCCCCCCGCGACCGTGACCGTCCTCGGAACGAAGCCGGTCGACCGGATGTTCACAGTCTTCGTCGCAGTTAACGAGGCGACGGCAAAGCCGGCACCCGCAAGGGCACACACCGCAGTGGCTGTGAGTAACGCCTTTCGCATTGGCGGTTCCCCCTAATGGTTTTTGACGGCTATGTATGGAACGGGTCGGACGTTCAGAAGTTGCTTCCTCGCTGTAAGGATTTTGTGCGAATGGCAGCCTCTCTCCCGGAGATTCCTTCCCTTCCCTACCGATACCTATCCCACCCCGCGAGGGGCTGATCACCCGCGAATGGCCGCACTTCTCGCGGCGGCGTAGCAGGTGCCTGCCTGCGGCTGCGTGAGAAGCAGCCGGAGCCGCGCGCGGCGGGTGCCGCGAGCCCGGAAGCCGGCCGAGCTGATCTGCGTGGGCGCGGTGCCGGCCTTCACCGTCCGCAGCGTGACGCGCTTCACGGTCTTCCAGGCCCTTCGGGCGCGGGCGTAGCGCTGGAGGACGACGTACTTGCCGACGAACGACTGCGCGGCCGTGACCGAGGCCGTGAAGCGGCCGGCGCGGACGCGCTTGAGCGAGACGGCGGGGCCAACCTTCGCCGCGAACGGGACGGATGTCGCGTTCTTCCAGCTCGACCTGTACGAGGTGTTCATCGCGGGCTTGACCGCCGAGCTCCAGGCTCCGTGGGCGGCGGACCGGGCGGAAGCGACGCGCGTGAACGTCGTCGCGCCACACTGCATCGCGTCGATGTTCACGTTCTCGCCGGCGGCGCCGCTCGACACAGTCCCCGAGAGGGTGAGCGTTCCGCCGTAACCGACCTGGGCGGCGGAGGCCTTCATCGAGATGCCCGGCTGGACGATCACCGTGCCCCGGCGTCGAGTGTTGAGCGCGTCGCGATAGCCGAAGTTGCCGGACTTGGTGAACGTGTGCGAGTAGGTCTGGTTCGGAGCGAGGACCGGCGAGGTCGGAAACGCTGCCTGGTCGGCGAGGACCTGGTGGTTCGAGGTGTCCTTGTTCGTCCAGGTCACCGTGTCGCCGTAGGCGATCGTGATCCGGTCGGGCGTGAAGCCCGCCTGGGTGATGTCGACCGTCCTCGTCGCCGCGACGGCAGACGGGACGAACAACACGAGCAGTGCGATCAGAATGCTGTGCGGCAGCCTTCTCATGGGGGAACGATTCGGCCTGCGGGAGGTCCTTCCTCTCCCTCCTCCGGAGGATACGACCTCGATCCTTACACTCCCCGAACATGCGCGCGCTCGTCACCGGCGGCACCGGCAAGCTCGGCTCCGCGATCGTGGCGAGACTCGAGCAGGAGGGTTGGCAGGTGGTCGCCGCAGGCACGAAGGACGGCGACCTCGCCGCTGCGGATTCGGCCCGAGCACTCGTCGAGCGGGCAGTCGAGGAGATCGGGGGGCTCGACCTGCTTGTCAACGGAGCAGCGGCGGGCTTCGAGCCGAAACCGGTGGCGGACGTGACCGAGGAGGACTGGGACGCTGCGCTCGGGGCGACTGCGAAGGGCACGTTCTTCGTCACCCAGGCGGCCGCTCAGCACCTCCGCGCGAGCCGCGGCGTGGTGGTGATGATCGAGGACGTCGCCGCCTACCAGCCCTGGCCCTCCTTCGCGCCGCACTCCGCGGCGAAGGCCGCTCAGGCGATGCTCACGAGAGTCTTCGCGCGAGCGCTTGCCCCCGAGGTCCGCGTCTGCGGCGTGGCCCCAGGCCCCGTCGCCGTCGAGCCCGATCAGGAGGAGCGCCGGGCCGCGGAAACGCTCCTCGGCAGAGTGGGCTCGCCCGACGACGTCGCCAACGCCGTTCTCTATCTCGCCGGCGCCGACTTCGTCACCGGGGCGAGCATCGTCGTCGACGGCGGCCGACTGTTGCAATCCAGCCGCCCGCGGGAACCGTAGAAATCAATGGAAGCACGATGTCCTTTGCGCTGTCACTCCGTAGCGGCTTGCCTGCCGTACCTCGACTCGCCACCATCCAGGTTGTGGCCGAGTCGATGACCAACGGGGCGATGACCGACGGAGAGCTGATTGCCCGCGTCGGCGACGGAGACGCCAACGCATTCGAGCTTCTCTACAGGCGCTACTCCCGGCCGGTCTTCGCGCTCGCGCTTCGCCGCCTCGGCGACCGCGGCCGCGCCGAGGACGCGGTCCAGGAGACCTTCGCCTCGATCTGGCGCTCCGCGGGGAGCTACCGCAGGGATCGCGGTCCCGGTGCTCCCTGGCTGTACGCGGTCGCACGCAACGCGATCGTCGACCGGCGCCGGACGCTCGGCGCGCCGCCTGCCGAGGCGGTCGAGGAAGCCTCAACGGATGCGGGACCGGACGAGCGGGCCGAGTCGAGCTGGACGGCGTGGCGCGTGCACCGCGCCCTCGCCGAGCTGCCCGAGCAGGAGCGCCGCCTGATCGAGCTCGCCTACTGGGGCGGCCTGTCGCAGAGCGAGATCGCCGATTTCCTCGACATCCCGCTGGGCACGGTCAAGACGCGGACGAGGAGCGCGTTGTCCCGCTTGGCCGACGCGCTGGAGGGAGAGCTCTCGTGAGCCGTCACCCAGATCTCCGAGACCTCGTCGGGAACGAACTCGAGCCGGGCGAGCGGGAGCGCCTCGAGCGGGTGCACGACATGCTGATCGCCGCCGGCCCGCCGCCCGAGCTCCCGCAGGAGCTCGCCGAGCCGCCCCGTCCGGAAGGCAGGCTGGTCGAGCTCGCGCGCCGCCGGCTCCGAACGGGTCTCGTGCTCGCTGCCGCGATCGCGATCGCAGTCTTCGCGGTCGGCTACTTCCTGGGCGCGCGCGGCGAGAGCTCCTCGTCGGACTCGTTCACCGCGGAGAAGACGGCGGTGCTCGGCAAGAGGGCCGACCGGCTGGCCGTCGTTCAGATCGGCCAGATCGACGAGGACGGGAACAGGCCGATGGTCGTGAGCGTCGACGGCCTCGACCATCTGAAGGGCGGCGACTACTACACGCTCTTCATGACCCGCAACGGGAAGCCGGTCGTGACGTGCGGAACGTTCAACGTCGGCGAGAAGGGCGTCACCACGGTGCGCCTCAGCGTCGCGTACGACCTCGCGCGCTTCGACGGCTTGATGCTCTCGAAGTACAGCCGCGAGCAGCACGAGAACACACCCTTGTTCCGCGCGAAACTGACCTAGCCTGACCTAGGGCGCTGTGCGGTCGTTCGCGACGAACGCCGCGTGGGTGATCGGCATCTTCTCCGCGAGAAACGTCTCGCAGGCCTCGGCGTAGCGGCGGATCTCTCGCTGAGCAGTCTCAGCCGCGCGCAGTGAGACGAAGTTCATGAGCGAGCGAGCGTTGACCGTCCAGTAGAACTCAGTGTAGGCGCCGACAGGCAACACGCAGCGGGCGAGCTCACGAGCGACGCCGAGCTCGACGAGCCTCTCGTACGTCTCGTAAGCCGTCTCGTAGACCGCCTTCAACTCCTCCTTGGTCGTCTCGGCGACGTCCTCGGTGACCGGTTCGAAAGAGTACGCGCCGGGCTTGCCGACCTGCGAGCGCACGTCCTCGGTAGCCGGGACGTAGAACTCGTCCGTCGCCTTCGCGTAGCGCATGCTGAACTCGTTGAAGGAGCCGACCCGGTGCCTGAACCACTCGCGCGCCACGAAGATTGGGGCACGGATGTGGAAGCGGAACGAGTTGTGCTCGAACGGGGTCCCGTGCCGCTCGCGCATGAGGAATCGGACCAGCCCCTCGTCGGACTCGTCCAGCTCCTCCTTGCGCCTCGCGAAGCTGACCCGGGCACCGTTGACCACCGAGAGGTCGTCCGCCATCGCGTCGTCGAGCCGGACGAAGCCGTGATCGAGGACGGGCACGAGGTTGTCGGGTAGGACTTCGGGCGTGACGGCCACGAGAGCGAGTGTACCGAGGCTCTATGTCGGCACCTCCGGCTGGTCCTATCCGTCTTGGCGGCCCGCGTTCTACCCGGCTGGAGTGAAGCCCGGCGGGTTCCTCGCCCACTACGCGGAGCGCCTGCCGAGCGTCGAGCTCAACTCGACGGGCTACCGGATCCCGGCCGAGGATCAGTTCCGGCGCTGGGCCGAGCAGACGCCGTCCGGGTTCCGCTTCGCCGTCAAGATGCAGGCCTACCAACTCCGGCAGGCCGCGACGTTCGAGGAGCGGGTCCGTCTGCTCGGAGAGCGGCTCGGCCCGATTCGCCTCCTCGTCACCCAGGCGCGCGACGAGGGCTTCCTCACGCTCGCGCTCGGCTCGCTCGGCTCCGATCTTCGGATCGCGTTCGATTTCCGGCACGAGTCGTGGCAGGGCATCGAGTTCCCCGAGAACGCGGTCCGGGTGAACGAGCGCGAGGCCCCGGCGCCTTTTCGCTACCTGCGCTTTCGAGAACCGCCGTACTCAGGCGAGGATCTCGCGAGCTTCGCCGAGGAGATTCGCCCGCTGCTCGCGGGCGGGATCGACGTCTACGCGTACTTCAGGCACGAAGACGAGCCCAGCGCTCCGCAGTACGCGGAGCGCGTGCTCGCCGTTCTCGCCTAGGCGGGTGCCGCCCCGCCGACCTTGGCAGTCGAGCCCGGCGCAATGTGCTCGATCACCTCGTAGACGCCGTCCGCGCCGACCGAGTCGATGTGCGGAGCCATCGCGTCTTGCCGCTTCTTCTCGGTCTCGGGATCCATCGTCTTCTGCATCTCTTCGAGGTCACCCTCGAAG
>JBKOXM010000087.1:0-4207 GCA_046724925.1 Actinomycetota bacterium
ACGTTGAAGGCCGCTCTGCGGGGCGCGCTCTCGAGTCATGCTCAGGCAGGCACGCTCGGCTTCCTCGATGCGAAGGCCTTCGACAAGCCCTCCGCCAAGCAAGCGGCTGCGATGGTCGATGCCTGGGGCAAGGACCGACCCCTGCTCGTGGTCGCCGACGAGGATCAGGACGCTTTGATCAAGTCGTTCCGCAACCTCGATCGCGTCGTCGTGACTGTGCCTGCCGAGCTCGACGTGGCGCAGGTCGTCTGGGCCCGATCGATCCTGATCACCGAGAGCGCGCGCGAGCTCGTGGAACGCCGCGCGTCGACGAACGGGACCGGGAAGGAGAAGGCGGAGAAATGAGCCTTCATCCGAACGAAGTCCTGCTCGCGCCGAGACACCGCTTGCGGTGTCTCCTTCAGGACGTGCGGGCTTTGCCCGCTCGTCCGTCTGAAAAGACCGGTCGACACGCTGGTAGCAGGGGGCTACAGAGATGAGCCTGCACCCAAACGAGGTCCTCCTCGCGCCTGTCGTCTCGGAAAAGAGCTACAGCCTGATCGAGGACCGCAAGTACTCGTTCCGGGTGCACCAGGATGCGCACAAGACCCAGATCCGCCAGGCGGTGGAAGAGCTGTTCGGCGTGAACGTGGAGCGGGTGAACATCCTGCAAGTCCGCTCGAAGCCGAAGCGCCGCGGCATGCATCGCGGCCAACGGCCGGGGTGGAAGAAGGCGATCGTGCAGCTCCGCGAGGGCGAGGCGATCGAGATCTTCGAAGGCGCGCAGGTATGAGCCGAAAAATGCTGACGGATTTTCCGGCTGTAGGGCTTCGCTCCGCTCGCTTTGGGGGTGGGGACTAAATGGCCCTACGGAAATTCAAGCCAACGAGTCCTGGGCGGCGCTTCATGACGGTCTCGTCCTTCGACGAGATCACGAAGTCCGAGCCCGAGAAAAGCCTGACCGAGCCCGTGACGCGCAAGGGTGGTCGTAACAACTACGGCCGCATCACGACGCGCCACCAGGGCGGCGGGCACAAGCGCCAGTACCGGCGGATCGACTTCAAGCGCCAGAAGGACGGCGTCCCGGCGCGCGTGGCGGCAATCGAGTACGACCCGAACCGCTCCGCCCGCATCGCGCTGTTGCACTACGCCGACGGTGCGAAGGCGTACATCCTCGCGCCGGCCCGGCTGCAGGTCGGTGCGACCGTCGAGTCCGGCCCGAGCGCCGACATCAAGCCGGGCAATGCGCTCCCGCTCGCAAACATCCCGACCGGCACGCTCGTCCACAACGTCGAGCTCAAGCCTGGCAAGGGCGGCCAGCTTGCCCGCAGCGCGGGCTCAGGCGTGCAGGTCGTCGCGAAGGATGAGGGCTACGCCGTCCTGCGCCTGCCTTCGGGCGAGATGCGGCGGGTGGCGCTCACCTGTCGCGCGACCGTCGGTCAGGTAGGCAACCTCGATCACGAGAACGTCGCCGGCGGCAAGGCGGGCCGTAGCCGTTGGCAGGGGAAACGCCCGACCGTGCGAGGCTCGGCGATGAACCCGGTCGATCACCCGCACGGAGGCGGCGAGGGCAAGTCGAAAGGCGGGCGGCACCCGGTTACGCCATGGGGCGTGCCGACGCTCGGCAAGCCGACGCGTCAGAAGCACAAGGAGTCCGACAAGCTGATCGTCCGCGGCCGTCGCCGCAGCGGAGGTAGAGGGAGATGAGTCGCAGTTCGAAGAAGGGCCCCTTCGTCGAGGCGCGGCTGATGAGTCGGATCGAGCAGATGAACGCAAGCGGGGCGAAGCAAATGGTGCGTACCTGGTCACGCACCTCGACGATCTTCCCGGAGATGGTCGGCCACACGATCGCGGTCCACGACGGGCGCAAGCACGTCCCTGTCTTCATCAGCGAGCAGATGGTCGGCCACAAGCTCGGCGAGTTCGCGCCTACGCGGACGTTCCGCGGCCACTCGGGCGATCGACAGGCAAAGGTTCGTTAGTGGTCCTCACGGCGACATACGGCGGCGCCAAGCCCGCTATCACGCTGCGCCACGCGGCGTCCTCAGTCGCACGCTACGCGTCAATGCTTGACGAACAGTCGAACCAGACCGGAGGTCCCGCCCCAGCCAGCGCTCCCTGCGTCCTTGCCTGGCTTGGTGCTAGCGACCTTGGCATCCACCAATGCCACGGAGAGGGCCACTGATGTCTGCCCAGGAGACACGCTCGGAAGTGCGCGCAGAAGCGAAATGGGTGCGCGTCTCGCCGCGGAAGGCGCGCTTGGTGGCGGAGCACATCCGCGGCCGCAGCGTGCCCGAGGCGCGGACGGTGCTCGCGTTCACGCAACGCGCCGCGGCCCGGGAAATCGAGCGGGTGCTCAGGTCCGCGGTCGCGAACGCCGAAGCGAACCACGGCTTCTCGGGCGACACGATGCTCATCCGCGAAGCGACGGTGAACGAGGGGCCGACGATCAAGAGGTGGCGCGCGCGAGCGCGCGGCCGGGTCGCGCGGATCAAGAAGCGCACCTGTCACATCACGATCACGCTGACGGCCGACGGCGCGCCAACCACGTCAACCGCGCCGCCCATGAGTGCGCCTGTCCGCACGAAGGCCGAGGAGCCGGTGACCCCGGCGCCGGAGGCCGAGGCGGACACGACCGTCGAGGAAAAGCCGAAGACGCGCAAACCGAGAGCGCAGGAGACCGGCGCTGCGGCTACCGAGGAGAAGCCAACTCGGGCCACTCGGAAGAAGTCGGAGCCGAAGGCGGAGACTTCTTCCGACAAGAAGGCGGAGACTCCTCCCGACGAGAAGGCCGATGCGTCCGCTGCCGAGGACAAGCCGAAGCGCGCGACTCGGCGGACGCGCCAGACCGCTGCGAAGAAGAAGACCGAGGAAGGGGACCGCTAGTGGGCCAGAAGATTCATCCGGGCGGCCTTCGGGTCGGCGTGATCCACGACTGGAAGTCGAACTGGTACACGGGGTCGAAGGACTTCCCGCAGTACCTGATCGAGGACATCAAGATCCGCGACCACATCTACAAGAAGCTCGCGCACGCCGGCCTCTCCGACATCCTGATCCGCAAGGACAAGCAGCGGATCACGGTCGACATCTACACGGCGCGGCCTGGAATCGTCATCGGCAAGTCCGGTGTCGAGGTCGATGCGCTCCGCAAGGAGCTGCACGGCATGACCGGCAAGGCCGTTCACATCAACATCAACGAGATCAAGCGGCCGGAGCTCGACGCGAAGCTCGTCGCACAGTCGATCGCGGAGCAGCTCGTCAACCGGGTCAGTTTCCGGCGCGCGATGAAGCGCTCGCTTGCTTCGGCGATCCGATCGGGCGCGCACGGGATCCGCATCCAATGCGGGGGCCGCCTCGGCGGCGGGGAGATGAGCCGCTCTGAGGCCTACTCCGAGGGCCGTGTGCCGTTGCACACGGTGCGCGCGGACATCGACTACGGCTTCGCCGAGGCGAAGACCAAGACCGGCCAGATCGGCGTCAAGGTCTGGATCAACAAGGGCGAGATCATGCCCGAGGGCTTCGAGAGTCTCGGTCAGAAGGATGCGAGGCTCGGCGAGCAGGATCAGGCTCGTCGACGCCGCGGCGGCGGCGGCGCGATCGAGGGGCTTGGCGCCGGCCGCGAGGGCGGCCGCGACAGGCAGCGCGATCGGGAAGGGCTCGGTCCCGTTCGGCAGCGTCGAACCGGCTCTAGGCCGGGCGCGCGTGGCCGGCGCGGGCAGCGGCAGGACAACGTCGAACGTCCGCGCACGGACGAGGAAGCGGTGTCGGCCGAGGGCCGCGAGCAGCCGGCCGTCGAGCCCGAGGTAGAGGTCACGCCCGCACCCGTCGCGGATGCGCCGGACACGACGACGAGAAAGCAGATGCAGGAGGACCCGACCAAGCTCGATCAATCCGGCGATCCGTCGCAGGAGAAAAAAGGCGGCGGCTCCGGCGCGAAAGGTTCTGACGGCTGATGCTCCTTCCCAAGAAGACGAAGTACCGTAAGTACCAGCGCGGCCGTCGCCGGGGGCTCTCGAAAGGCCAGCTCAACGTGCAGTACGGCGAGTACGGGCTCAAGGCGCTCGAGCCGGGCTGGATCACGAACCGCCAGATCGAGGCGGCTCGAATCGCCATGACGCGGAAGATCAAGCGTGGCGGCAAGGTCTGGATCAACGTCTTTCCGGACAAGCCGGTCACGCAGAAGCCGGCGGAGACGCGCATGGGCTCGGGCAAGGGCTCGCCTGAACAC
>JBKOXM010000124.1:0-4954 GCA_046724925.1 Actinomycetota bacterium
CACCGCGCCCTCGGACTCACGGACTCGGAGTTCGAGCGCATCGTTGATCTCCTCGAGCGCGAGCCGAACCACTTCGAGCTCGCGGTCTTCTCGCTGCTCTGGTCGGAGCACTGCGGCTACAAGCACTCCGCCCGTCTGCTGAGGCGGTTGCCGTCGGAGGGCGAACGCGTCCTTCAGGGCCCGGGCGAGAACGCGGGTGTGGTCGACCTCGGCGACGGCCAGGCGGTTGCGTTCAAGGTCGAGTCGCACAACCACCCATCCGCGGTCGAGCCCTTTCAGGGCGCCGCAACCGGAGTCGGCGGGATCCTCCGCGACATCGTCGCGATGGGCGCGCGGCCGCTCGCCCTGCTCGACGGTCTGCGCTTTGGCAGTCCGGAGTGGAAGTTCAAGCGTGCCGTAGCCGGAATCGGCCACTACGGCAACTGCGTGGGCGTGCCGACAGTCGGAGGCGAGGCCGTCTTCGATCCGGCCTACGAAGACAACTGCCTCGTGAACGCGATGTGCGTCGGGCTCGTCCCGACTGAGCGGCTCACTCGCGCGCGCGCGTCGGTCGCTGGACACCTCCTCGTCCTCTACGGCGCGACCACCGGCCGCGACGGAATCGGGGGCGCGAGCGTGCTTGCCAGCCAGGAGCTTGGAGAGGGTGCGGGCGAGAAACGCCCGTCCGTTCAGATCGGCGACCCGTTCACGGGCAAGAAGCTGATCGAGGCTTCGGTCGAACTGGTCGAGCGCGGATTGGTCGAATCGCTGCAGGACTGTGGCGCGGCCGGCCTCGCCTCGGCGCTCGCCGAGATGGCGCGCGACGGCGCGGGCATCGACGTCCACCTCGACCGCGTGCCCCTCCGCGAGGAGCTCGCCCCTTGGGAGATCATGATCTCCGAGAGCCAGGAGCGAATGGTCGCCGCAGTCCGCCCTGGGATGCTGCTCGACGCCGTCCTCGAGGTCTGCGCGAGATGGGAACTCCGCGCCACGCCGATCGGCGAAGTAACCGATACGGGCGAACTACGCGCGTTCTACGCAGAGGAGGAGCTGGCGTCGATTCCCGCGTTGCTGCTGACGGACGAAGCGCCCCGCTACGAGGTCGAGCGACGCCCCAGGCAGATCGCGGCGTCGCCGCCCACCAGCCGACCACTGTCGGCTCTCTCCTCTCCGGACCTCGGGAGCAAACGTTGGATCTACGAGCAGTACGACCACCTCGTCGGCTCGGCCACAGTCCGCCGGCCCGGCCTCGACGCCGCGGTGCTTCGGTTGCGCCCCACGATGCGAGGCCTCGCCGTCTCGCTCGACGGTCCGAGGCTGGGCGAGCGCGATCCCTTCGCTGCAGGCCTCCAGGCCGTTCTCGACGCGGCGCAGAACGTTGCCTGCGCGGGAGGCGTGCCACTCGCGCTGACGGACTGCCTCAACTTCGGGAATCCGGAGAAGCCCGAGATCGCGTGGGAGCTCGAGCAAGCGATCGAAGGCATCGCACGCGCCGCGGAAGCCCTGCGCACCCCGGTCGTCTCCGGAAACGTGTCGCTCTACAACGAAACGGAAGGGCGAGCGATCCCGCCCACGCCCGTCGTCGGCTGCATCGGCCTCGTCCACGACGTGCGCGGTATCCCCGACCGCTGGCGTGCGGGCGACGTGATCCTGCTTGCCGAGGCACCCGCTCCGTTCGACCTCGCCGCCGAAGCGGAGCTGATCCGCTACGTCGCGAAGGCCGCGCCCCTCTTGACGCTCGCGCACGACGTCAGTGACGGAGGGCTCGAGGTCGCGCTTGCGGAGGCTGCGCTGTGGAGCGGCATCGGCGCGAGTGTCGAGCTCCCGGACGAGGCGGACACCGGCCAGGTCGTGCTCGCATGTGCGCCGAATGACCTCGACAACCTCGGCTCCAAAGGTCTCCGTCAGATCGGCGTCGCCGGGGGCGATACTCTGCTCGGGGCGTCACTGGAAGATCTACGAACGGCCTACGAGGAGTTGAGCCCCTGATGTGCGGAATTTTCGGCGTGCGATCCGCGGAGCGGGACGTCGCCCGCCTGACGTACTTCGGCCTCTTCGCGCTCCAGCACCGGGGCCAGGAGTCGGCCGGAATCGCGGTCTCCGATCGGGGGCGGCTGACGGCGCTGCGCGAGATGGGCCTCGTGACGCAGGTGTTCTCGGAGGAGAAGCTCCGCGGGCTCCGCGGCGACATCGCGATCGGGCACACGCGCTACTCGACGACCGGCTCGACCCATTGGACGAACGCGCAGCCCCTTGTCCATCACGGCCGCGCCCGGACGATCGCGCTCGGCCATAACGGCAACCTCACGAACGCGGCGGAGCTCCGCGACGAGCTTGCCGCCCAGGGAACGCGTCTGCGCTCGTCCTCGGACAGCGAGGTGATCGCCGCGCTGATCGGCGACGACGAGTCGCCGCTGGAGGACGCGGTTGCAAGCACGATGGCGAGACTGGACGGAGCGTTCTCGATTGCCGCTATCTCCGAAGGCAAGCTGATCGGCTTCCGCGATCCGCGCGGGATGCGGCCGCTCTGCGTCGGCCGGCTCGGCGACGACTTCGTGCTCGCATCCGAGACCTGTGCGCTCGATCTCGTCGGCGCAGACTTCGACCGCGAACTGCCCCCGGGCGAGCTCGTCATCATCGACGACTCCGGCCTGCGCGTTATCAAAGCCGTCCCACAGCAGGGCGACGGCGCTCTCTGCATCTTCGAGTTCTTCTATCTCGCGCGTCCGGACTCGAGGCTGAGCGGCGTCGAGATCCACGGGGCGCGTGTCCGCATGGGTGAGCGCCTGGCCCAGGAAGCCCCAGTCGAGGCCGACCTCGTGCTGCCGATCCCCGACTCCGGCACGCCGGCCGCGATCGGCTTCTCGCGCGCAACCGGCATTCCTTTCAGCGAGGGACTGATCAAGAACCGCTACGTCGGCCGTACGTTCATCGAGCCGGACCAGGGCTTGCGCGAGCAGGGAATCAAGCTCAAGTTCAACCCGCTCGGAGAGGTCGCGGGCAAGCGGGTCGTCGTCGTCGACGACTCGATCGTCCGCGGCAACACCACCGGCCAGATCGTCGCTACCCTGTTCGAAGCCGGTGCAGCCGAGGTGCACGTCCGCATCTCGTCGCCGCCGATCATCGGCCCTTGCTTCTATGGGATCGACTTCGCGGCCGAGGAGGAGTTGGTTGCTTCGGGCCGGAGCGTCGAGGAGGTGCGGGAGAGGATCGGCGCCACGACCCTCGCGTACCTCTCGCTCGAGGGCTTACAGGCCGCGACCTTGCGCCCGAAGAGCGAGTTCTGCCGCGCGTGCCTTACACGCGAGTACCCGACAGTCGTTCCTGAAGACCTGCGGCTGTCGAAGCTTCGGTTCGAGTCCGCCGTCTAGCGCTCCGGTATCGCGCGGAACCCGAAACCGAAGCGCTAGCGAACGGAATCCCTACTGCTCGAGCACGCGGCTCGCTTTCGCGATCCCGCGGCTGAGGATGTACGCCACCGTCACGAAGGTGAAGAACTGGAACCAGGAGTTCGCGTTCAGGGTGTCGGCGATCCAGCAGACGAACATCGCCACGATCAGCGCAATCAGGTAGACCGCGAACTCGGCATTTCCTGGGACGGGCATGCGCGCGAAGTCGACGTTGCCCGGCAGCGTCATGCCGGGGCGATCACCGGTCGACCCATAGCTCGTCGTGCGAGGCTCGTCAGGAGGGCTGGTCGACATGCTGCTCCTTTCGGTCAGGCCGCGTGGCCGGGGAAGGCGATCTTGACTGGAAAGCGGCGCAGAATCAAAGCCGCCACGCGAGACGAGCACGCGAAGCGCCGCAAATCCTCGCGAGTCCGAGGCGGGCGGCTTGGTCCGTCAGTTCGGCTCTGAGAGCTCGTGGCCGCGCCCATAGCGGACGGCGCGCGACACCGCCTCCGGGTCGAGGCCGCGCTCGACGAGTTCTTGGCGAAGCTCGCCCTCGCCGGCGAGCCGCAGGAAGAGCCAAGCGAAGGCCGCGATCGTGACGAGCGAGCCTTCGATCATCATCACACCACCCGCGATTCCCTGATCGGCCGCAGGTGAGATCCCCCACTTCGAGCCCGCATGCCGGTACGTGGGATACAGCACTGACCCGGTCCACAGAAGAACGTTGCCCAGCAACGTCGTAACCAGCCGCACCACGATCACGTAGCCGAGCTTGGCGGCCGTGCCGAACCAGGCGGGCGCGGGCAGCACCTCGAGCACCGGCGCCCACATCAGCATTCCAGCCGTGAAGAACGAGAGGTGCTCCAGGGCGTGCACCGTGTCGTTTCGGAGCGCGGCATCGTAGGCGACGGGCAGGTGCCAAAGAGTGAGGTTGAGCGTCCAGAGGGGCAGAGCCACAAGCGGATGGACGAGGAAACGCAGCTTCGCGACGATCGGAAGCGCCAGGACAGGCCGCAGGACAGGTCCGGTCATACCGGCGAGGAGCGCGAGAGGAGCCAGATCTCCGAGCAGCAAGTGCTGGGCCATGTGGAAGCTGAAGAACTGCTGCTCGCCCAATTCGGCGACGGGGGAGACCAGCGCCACGGCGAGCAAGAAGATCCCGAGCGCGAAGCAGGACAGCCTCCACGCCGGTACGGGCGAACCGCGTTTCCGCAGCGTGTGCACGCGCTTCGTGTAGGCGAACGCAGGAAGCGCCAAGACGGCGAGCTGGAGCGGATCGAAAGTCCAGTCGCCCACGCCGGCGAGTGTAGTCAGGCCTACAATCGGCTTGCCCGTGCGGCTCTTCCACTACCACCTCGTCACCAGCAGGGTGCGCGACGTGGAGGCGCGCTACCTCGGCAAGCTCGGCTTCAAGCTCGTCGCCCGGCACGGGCGCGTCGGTGAGGAGACCACGTCGTTCGAAGCGGGTCGCTCGTGGGAGGAGCTCGATCGCCTCGGCTTCAAGCTGCGCCTGTCCGAGCTGGAGCGGGGAGCCGTCAATGTCGTCGTCCAACCGGGTCAGTGGGAGATTCCGAGGCTCGACC
>JBKOXM010000064.1:0-5609 GCA_046724925.1 Actinomycetota bacterium
ATACGGCGCCGGCCAGGGTTCCGGTCTCGGGATCCCGTGGAAAGTGCGCCGCGTAAGCGAGTCGCACTTTCCGCGGTTAACCGGAGCGATACCAGCGTTTCACCGACACGTAGCCCACGCGCTCCGGCGTCGCCCGCACGATCGAGGCGCTACGTCGACGCAGAGGAAGGGAGAGAGATGAGAAAGGGATTGTGGGCCGCGACGATCGTGCTCGCGGCGGCCTTCACCTGGGCGACCGTCGGTACGGCGGCGGTGCACAAGCTGAAGGGCACGATCACCGCCGACGGATCGAGCACGGTCGGCCCGTACACGACCGCGGCCGCGGAGATGTTCCGCAGAAAGCACCCCGACGTGCGAGTCACGGTCGGAATCTCGGGCACGGGCGGCGGCTTCGAGCGCTTCTGTCGCGGCGAGACCGACCTCTCGGACGCGTCCCGCCCGATCAGGTCGAGCGAGCATCTCGCCTGCAGGAACAAAGGCATCCGCTGGATCGCCTTCACGGTCGCGAACGACGGAATTGCAGTCGTCGTCAACCGGAGCAACACCTGGGCGAACTGCCTGACGACGGACGAGCTGAAGAAGATCTGGGACGCCGGCTCGAAGATCGACAACTGGAGGGAGATCCGCGCGGGCTTTCCGAATGTCCCGCTCAAGCTGTACGGCCCTGGGACGGACTCGGGCACGTTCGACTTCTTCACCGAGAAGATCAACGGCCGGGCCCGCCGCAGCCGCTCCGATTACGCCGCGACGGAGAACGACAACGTGATCGTTCAAGGCGTCTCCGGAGACCGGGGCGGAATGGGCTACTTCGGCCTGTCCTACTACCTGGAGAACCAGAGTCGCCTTCGCCTCGTGCGGGTGAACTCGGGAGGCGGCTGCGTCGCGCCGAGCGTGCGCACCGTCCAGAACAACACGTACAAGCCGCTCTCGCGCCCGCTCTTCATCTATGCAAGCCGGACGTCGTTCCGCCGAGCCGCGGTGCGGGCATTCCTCGGCTTCATCCTCAACAACGAGCGCGCGATTGCGAGGAGGTCGGACTTCGTCTCCTTGACGGACGCCCAACTGCGGCATTCGCGCTCGCACTACCGGCAGGCGCTCAAGCAGAACTGAGCGCGGAGAGCAGCTACTCGGAAAGGGCCCCGCTCGGGGCCCTTTCTACTTGGGCAGAGGCTCGAGCTTGTAGCCGACGCCGTGACGCGTGTGGATGAACCGATGGCGTGAAGCGCGCCGGTCGATCTTCTCCCGTAGCTTCTTCACGAACACGTCGACGGTGCGATCGCGCGGGCGCTGGCGACGGCCCCAGATGCGCTGCATCAACTCGTCGCGCGTGACCACACGTCCGCCCTCGGCCGCGAGCGCGTGGAGGAGCCGGAACTCGGTCGGCGTCAACTCGGCGCTCTCACCGTCGACGAACGCCTGCACATTGCCGGGATCGATCACGAGCTCCTCGAGCTCGATCACGTCGCCGCGGACTGCTGCGAGCGGGCTCACGCCACGCCGGGCGGCGGCTCGCACGCGCGCTACCAGCTCCGGCATCGAGAACGGCTTGACGAGGTAATCGTCGGCGCCGAGCTCCAGCGCCCGAACCCTGTCGGCCTCCGTTCCGCGTGCGCTGACGACCAGGATCGGCGTGCCGATCCCTTCGCTCCGCGCTTCCCGGATCAGCTCCCAGCCGTCGAGCCCGGGCACCATCAGATCGAGGACGAGTACGTCAGGGCGCTCGTAGCGAAGCCGGGTGAGACCGTTCAGGCCTTGATCGACGAGCAGTGGATCGAAACCGGCTTCGAGAAGGTGACTCGCGATCGACCGGCCGATCACCTGGTCGTCCTCGACGATCAACACCTTCGCCATGCTCCCTGGCATGATCGAACGCCAGGCGTGGCCGGAGGGTTCACGGCGGGTGAACACGTGGTGACAAGGTGGTGAAGGAGCGCGACGAGACGCAGACCGCGTACGACGCCCTGCGGGCCGAGTTCACGGCCGTGGTGTCGCACGAGCTGCGCACGCCGCTCGCCCGGCTGTCGGCGCTGCTCGAAAGCGCGCTGCTTCCCTCCGCAGATGCCCGCGCTCTGGTGACCCAGGCGCAAAGCGAGGTCGAGCAGATGAGCGAGCTCGTCGACGACATCCTCTTCCTGAGCGAGCTCGAGACCGGCCGCGAGGTCGTCGCGCTGCGCTCGACGAGGGCCGCGCCGATCGTGCGCAACGTGGCGGGCGAGCTCGAGGAGGCGGCCCTCCGCGCCGGGGTCACCCTCGAGCTCGATCTGGACGATCACGCGCAGCTCGCGCTGCGACCCCGCATGGTGCGAGTCCTCTTGGAGAACCTCGTCGGCAACGCGATTCGGTACGCCGGTCCCGACACGCGCTGCGTCGTGCGTCTCTTGCAGGAGGGGCACTCGGCGATCCTCGTCGTCGCCGACAACGGAGCCGGCGTCGACGAGGCCGATCTCCCTCGCCTGTTCGAACGGTTCTACCGTGCCGACCGAGTGCGGGCTTCGCGCGGCACTGGTCTGGGGCTCTCGATCGTCAAGCACATCGTCACCTCGGCGGGCGGCACAGTCGAAGCCGCACGCAGTGCTGAGGGCGGCCTCGAGATCCGCTGCGTGCTCCCCGCCGGGTAGTCGTTCACCAACCCTTCACATCTGATAGAAGCGCCGCGCACCAATGGCCCGGCTGCGTCTCACGCCGCAGAAGAAAGAGTTCTTCGTGCTGTTCTCGCGCGCGTCTGCGAACGCCGTCGAGATCTCGCGCATGCTCGTCGAGCTGCTCGAAACGTTTCCGGAGGACGGCAAGGCGCTCATCTCGGCGATCAAGGAGCGAGAGCGCGAAGGCGACAGCGTACGCCACGAGATCGTCTCGCTGGTGAACCACACGTTCGTGACGCCGTTCGATCGTGAGGACATGTTCCGGCTTTCCGGCGTGATCGACGACATCTGCGACCACGTCGACGAGGCTGCGGACGACGTCGGCCTCTACGGCGTCGAGCAGGTGCCGGAGCGGGCCATCGAGCAAGCGCGTGTGATCCACCAGGCGGCCCAGCGGCTCGACGCGGCGATCGGACGACTGGACGGCTTCAAGGACTCCGAGAGCGACCTGATCGCGCTGCGCGAGCTCGAAGACGAGGGCGACCGGCTCGTGCGCGAGGCGGTCGCGGACCTGTTCCGCTCGAACTCCGATCCGATCTCGGTGATCCGCTGGAAGGACATCCACGAGCAGCTCGAGGAAGCGGTCGACGCCTGCGAGAACGCGGCCGACGTGCTCGAGGCGATCCTCGTCAAGAACCGATAGCGGAAGTGGTTCCTTCCAACCTGTCGACTGGCAGACGCGCACGGCCGCACGGGCCAAGCCCACGCTACGGGTCCTTGGATCGCGCGAAGCGCTGCACTTCCAGTTCGCGATTGACGGCGTCGCCGAGTCGACGCCTTGGCAGACGGGCGCGCGGATGACGGCACCGCAAGCGGTGCCTTAGCGCAGGTGATCTCGTCCAACCTGTCGACCGGTCGGTCACCGGGTGTCCGCTGACGTCCTGCTCGTCGTCGTCGTTCTGACGGCGCTCTTCTTCGACTTCACCAACGGCTTCCACGACACCGCGAACGCGATCGCGACCTCGGTCTCGACGCGTGCCCTCACCCCCAGGCAGGCCGTGGCGGTCGCGGCGCTCGCCAACCTCGCGGGCGCCTTCGTCACGACGGCGGTCGCCAAGACGGTCGGCCAGGGAATCATCGACACGGGCCTCGCGACGCAGGAAACGCTCCTCGCGGCGCTGCTGGGCGCCATCACCTGGAACCTGACGACCTGGTACCTCGGTCTGCCCTCGAGCTCCTCGCACGCGCTGTTCGGGGGGCTGATCGGCGCGGCGCTCGTTCAGTCGGGCACGGACGGGGTCGAGTGGCAGGGCATCTACGAGAAGATCCTGATCCCCGGCATCGCCTCGCCGATCCTCGGCTTCCTGGGGGCCTTCGTCCTTCTGCTCGCGATCTACTGGGCGTTCTCTTGGGCCACGCCGGGCGTCGGCAACCGGCTCTTCCGCGTGGGCCAACTCGCCTCGGGAACGTGGTTCGCCTTCACGCACGGCGCGAACGACGCACAGAAGACGATGGGCGTGATCGCATTGGCGCTGTTCGCGCACGGAACGATCGACGAGTTCTACATCCCGAACTGGGTCAAGGTCGCGGCGGGACTGGCGATCGCACTCGGGACGTACGTCGGAGGCTGGCGAATCATCCGGACACTCGGGCAGCGCGTGTTCTCGATGGATCCGGCGTCGGGTTTCGCCGCGCAGGCCTCGGCCGGAACGACGCTCTACGTCGCGACCCATTTCGGCTTCCCGGTCTCGACCACGCAGTGCATCTCGGGCGCCGTGATGGGCGCCGGCGCGGTGAAGCGATTTTCGGCGGTGCGCTGGGGGGTCGCCGGAAACATCGTCATGGCCTGGGTGCTGACGATCCCGGCCGCCGGCCTCGTGGCCGCCTTGTGCTACTGGCCGGTTCAAGCCCTGACGTAAGAGCGCCTTGATAAGGCTGTGCCTCTGAGCCAGGCGCGTGGCTCTGTTCACCACTTCGTCACCACCCGTTCACCCGAATTCGACCCACGCTCTCGCGCGCGCGCACGACACTCACGCGGAGTGCGCCCGCGCGAACGCGTCCTTTCGACTGCCCTGCGGCTCATCGCGTCGGTCTTGCTCGTCTCGGCCCTCGTCGCCTGCGGGCGCGAAGAGAAGCAGTCCGAGACCGGTGGGGCCGGCGACCTCAGCGGCACGATTACCGCGGACGGCTCGAGCACGGTTGGGCCGTACGTGACGAGAGCGGCCGAGAAGTTCCGCGCCGAGCAGCCCGGCGTGCAGATCACTGTTGGGATCTCGGGCACGGGCGGCGGCTTCGAGCGGTTTTGCCGAGGCGAGACCGACCTCTCGAACGCCTCGCGCGCGATCGAGTCCGACGAAGCGAAGATCTGCAAGGAGAACAGCGTTGCCTTCGAGGAGATTCAGGTCGCGAACGACGGGATCGCGGTTGTCGTCAACACGGCCAACGATTGGGTGGACTGCCTGACGGTTGCGCAGCTGAAGAGGATCTGGGACGCCGGCTCGAAGGTCGACAACTGGCGCGACGTCAACCCGAAGTTTCCGGACGTGCCCCTTCAACTCGCAGGGCCGGGCACGGATTCCGGCACGTTCGACTTCTTTACCGACAAGATCAACGGCGAGGAAGGCCGCAGCCGCTCCGACTACCAGGCGACCGAGAACGACAACGTGATCGTGCAGGCGGTCTCCGGTGACAACGGCGGGCTCGGCTACTTCGGACTCTCGTACTACGAGCAGAACAAGGACAAGCTGAAGGCGCTCGCGATCGACGGCGGCGGCGAGTGCGTGAAGCCCACCACCGAGACCGTTCAGAACGGGACCTACGGGCCGCTCTCGCGCCCGCTCTTCGTCTACGTGAAGCGCGACTCGCTGCAACGGCCTGAGGTGAAGGCCTTCCTCCGTTACACGATCGACCAGGAGTATGAGATCGCAGCGGATGCGATCTTCGTGCCGCTCACCGACCAGCAACTGCAGAAGGCGAAACAGGCCCTCGGTTAGTGCCCCATCCAGCCATACTCGCCGGCTTCAGGCC
>JBKOXM010000209.1:0-3718 GCA_046724925.1 Actinomycetota bacterium
CTGCCAGGACGACGAGCCACCGACCGTCGAGCTGTCCGAGCCAGATGACGTAGATCGAGAAGGCAAGCGGGAGCGCGAAGGCTGCCGGAGGTGTCTCGTTCATCCAGGTCGGATACACGAGCGAGGCCAGGGCGAGCGACGCTGCGGCGGCCATCCCTGCGGGGTCTAGCGCTGCTGAACGATCCCGCATGACCGCAGCCAACCCCGCGTACAGCGACACGACGGCGAACGCAGGCAACGTCGTCGCCTGGAAGAGCACCGGATCGAACGCCGGCAGGGGGCTGAGCGCCGCTCCGACGAAGCTCGTTCCCGCTTCGGGATAGATGATCCGCTGGCCCTCAACGAGCAGGTCGTCGAAGGGGACGAGCGACCGCGTCGCGGAGACAAGCTTGTCGACGTAGAACATCATGCCGCCGTAGGCGGCGGAGCTCCGATCCTCCGTCGGCCCGTGCAGGAGCGAGCCGAGGCCGATCGCGAAGGCGAGGCTCGCGATCACGGGAATAACGAGCGCGCGCGCCTGCTCCGAGCTTGCGATCGCGGGCCGTGCACGCCAGGCGAGCCAAGCGAGCAACGCGATCGAGAGCAGTCCGAGCGGTCTAGCCAGGAGCGGCAGCAAGGACGCAGCCATCACCACCGCGAGGCCAAGCGGATACGCGTGGACCGTTGTGGACGCCCCCCTGCGCTCGCCTCTCGGTAGCAGTCCGAGACCGACCGTCCAGACGAGGGCCGCGAGCGCGAGCCCGAGAACGGCGTGGTAGCAGACCAGGACGCCGATCTCGGCCACGGGCGGCGATGCTACCGGCGGGTCTTCCTGGTACCCGTCCCCTCCGCGGCGACGAAGTACTGCGCTCCCAGTGGGAGCCCGCCGAGCGCGCGCTCGATCCTCCGAGTCACGCGGGTGCTCCACGGGAAGAAGAGGATGTACGCGGACTCGACCGGAGCCAGTTCCGCCGCACCGAGCAGACGGCGCACTTCGCGGCGCCGTAGCAGGACGGCGTCTTCGTCGAACGCGCAGCGCCGGACCGCGAGCCTGGTCAGGGGATTGAAGAGGTTGTGCTCGAAGACGACGACCAGCCCCCCCGGGCGAACGACCCGGCCGAGCTCGGCCGCGAAGGCAGTGCGTTCGAGCTCGGGGACATGGTGAAGGACGCAAACGGCGAGGACGAGATCGAAGGAGTCGTCCGGCGCCGGCAGGTCTCGGCCGTCCGCCACCTGGTAGCGCACGGCCGGATTGAGCGCTCGGGCCTCGTTGATCATCGCCTCGGAGACGTCCACGCCCTCGAGCTCGCCGAGCTCGCTCAGGTACGGATGCAGCACGCCGCCGCCACACCCGACGTCGAGCGCCCGTAGCTCACCGAGATTGCCGAGGCGTCGCTGAGCGAGCTCCAGGAGCCTCTCGGCTTTCGCTTGGAGAAAGAACCCGTGCTCGAGCCCACTGAAGCCGATCGACTCGGCGATCTCGTCCTCGTAGCTCGCGCTATGACGGTCGAACTCGGCTGCCATCGGCGTCAGGGACCGGGCCGGGCGTAGACCTTGACCTCACCAGCAAACACGGTCTGCCCCTGCGGGGCGGTGTAGACGAGGCGGTAGCCGCCTCGCCGGATCGCCCCCTCCCAATCGGGGACCGGAGTGAGGTAGTGCCACAGCTTGAACACGACCACGCGCGGCTTACGGGATTCGATCGCCTGCTCGACTCCGTCCGCGGTCAGCAAGTGGTAGTGCCGCGCACGCTCGGGCGAGAGCGATGCCGCGATCACCGGCGCGAAGTCGTTCTCGAGACCGGAGAGCTGAACCGCACCCGAGCCATAGACGTAGCCCGGCCAGGCGCTCAGCACCTCGTCACCGGACTCGGTGTAACGATCGACGACTGCGGCCACGCGCTCGATGTTCCCGATCCGGTCGTCGGAGTGCAGGCGCGTGTAGCGGTGGAAGTCGATGGTCGCGAGCAGCAGATAGATCGCGAGGCCGACGGCCAGCACTCCCGTGAAGGCACGGGCGACGGGGGCGTCCGCGCCGGCGATGCGCGGCCGGATCTCCGCCACGAGCTCGAGGATGCCGACGACGAGGAACGGCACGAGGGTCACGAAGTACTGCGGGTACGACGGCGTGGGGAGGAAGCTCGCGACGCCGAGCAAGCCCGCGATCGCGAGCGACAGCGGGAACGGCCGACGGAGCAGTCGCAACGAGACTGCCGCGACGACCGCGGTGACGAGCAGCAGCATGAACTGCGGCAGTCCGCCGTCTGGCGTGCCGATGCCGACGAGGTTCTCGGCGACGCGCGCCTTCTGACGGAAATCCCCGACGAGGCCCTCAGAGCTGCGGAACGCGTGATAGCCCACGTTGTCGAAGAGGAACCGTCCCGGGTCGATCACGAGGAAGAGCGACGCGGGCACAAGACCGAGGGCGAAACCAGTCGCGAGCGGCTTGAGCGCACGTGCTCGCGCTCGCTGCTCGGCCGCGCGCAGCGCCGCCCACACGAACGCCGGTGCGGCCGCGGCAAAGATCAGCCTCGTCCCGACCGCGAGTGCCAACAACAAGCCGGCCGCAACCCAGGCGTTTCTCGCCGCGGCGTCCCGGCGGTCGACCAGCGCCAGCGCGGCGAACAGGAAGAACGTCGCCGCCGCGTAGGTCTTGACCGTCGGCATCCAAGCGAAGACGAGGCCTGAGAACACGTACAGGCTCAGCCCGACGACCGCGAGCACAAGGCCGAACCGCCGCCTGGCGAAGTCGAAGAGGAGGACGCCAAGCGCGATCGCGAAGGCGACGGAAAGGAGGCGGGCGGTCAGCCACGTCTCGCCCAAGACCGCTGTCCACAACCCGTAGAGGTAGGGGAGGAGCGGCATCTGGGTGAACATGAAGTCCCGGTAGGGGAGCTTGGCCCCCAGCACCAGGTCCGAGGCGAGCAGGTAGTAGCCCTCGTCGCCGTCGACGTAACGCCAGATCGCGGCCGGGACGAAGACGGCCGCCTGCACGAGTGCAACGGCGCCGAGCAAGGCCCACGAACCGACCTCGGCACGCGGCCTCGCGCGACCGAGCGACTGCGTCAGGCTCGGCATTCGGCGGAGCTAAGAGGGCTTGGCGAGATGGAGCGGCGTGTCGTCGGGCCGCGCTGCCCGCTCCCCTGCTTCAGGGCCCGCCGCGACGACGTCCGCGAACCCATGCGCCTCGCGGATGAGGTAGAGGGGCCGCGCCTTCACTTCCTCGTAGATGCGCCCGATGTACAGGCCCATCATTCCCATCAGGATCAGCTGGATGCCGCCGAGAAACGACACCACGACGACGATCGAAGCCCAGCCGGGCACGACGAAGGCGCCGGCGAGCTTCGCCACGATCGCGGCGATCCCGACGACGAACGAGGCGAACGAAAACACGAAGCCCCAGACGAGCGCGAGCCGCAGGGGCGCGTTTGAGAAGCTGACGATGCCGTCGACGGCGAGCCGGAGCGAGCGTCGAAACGAGTATTTCGGCTCACCTGCGAAACGCTCCGGCCGCCGATACGAAACGCCGGTCTGCCTGAAGCCGACCCAGCTGAACATGCCCCGCACATAGCGGGTTCGCTCTCGCATCGAGCGGAACCCGTCGAGCGCAGCCCGGTCGACCAGCCGGAAGTCGCCGGCGTCGAGAGGCATGTCGACGCTCGCGATTCGGCGCAGTAGGCGATAGAACCACGCCGCCGTCTTTCGCTTGACCCAGCCCTCTCCCTCTCGCTCCTCCCGGA
>JBKOXM010000155.1:0-4492 GCA_046724925.1 Actinomycetota bacterium
TTCACAACGGCTGTCTACGACGCTTGGTGAAGCAGGTCAAGTGCGCGATGTCGCGAACCATGGCCTGGGGGGAACCGCAAGGCTCCTCCCTCTCCCCTGAAAGCGGCGGCGGCTCCGGCCGCCGTCGCATTGAGGCGGAAAGTCCGCATCGCTTACGCGCCGGACTTTTCCGCCGATTTCCCTCTCGTGTCGGGCTCTCATGGGAAGCGATTGAACCGCTTCGACGTTTCTGGACGAAGGATCGAAAAGTCCCTACAGTTCACCCCTCCCGAAGGGAGCCGCCGCCTGGAATTCGAAGCCTCCGGAGTGAAGTTGACCGACCTCGCGTCCTGTGGTGGGTGCGCGGCGAAGTACTCGGCTGCGCGCCTCGAGGAGCTGCTCGCGGGCTTCGTGCCCGTGGAGGCCGAGAACCTGCTCGTCGGGCTGGCTCCGGCCGACGACGCAGCGGTCTACCGCTTGGACGACGAGCGGGCGCTCATCTTCACGCTCGACTTCTTCCCTCCGATCGTTGATGATCCCGGCGACTACGGCGCAATCGCGGCGACGAACGCGCTCAACGACGTCTTTGCGATGGGTGGGACGCCGCTGCTCGCGCTCTCGATCGCCGCATTCCCCGAGGAGCTTCCGGTGGAGATGCTCGCCGCGATCTTCGCGGCGGCCGACGCCCAGGTGCGGGCATCCGGCGGACTCCTAGCCGGCGGACACACGATCCGGGACGACGAGCCCAAATACGGCCTCGCCGTCGTCGGCACCGTCCATCCAGAGGGCATCTGGACCAAGAATGGAGCGCGGCCCGGCGATCTGCTCTACCTCACGAAGCCGCTCGGAACCGGGCTGATCATGACCGGGTTCAAGGGCGGGATCACCGGCACTCAGCCGCTCGAGCGTGCGGTCCGGTGGATGAAGACCCTCAATAAGGGAGCGGCCGAGACGCTGCGTCCGCTAGCGCCGAACGCGGTGACGGACGTGACCGGGTTCGGGCTCTTCGGGCACGCCTGGGAGGTGGCCGACCGAAGCGGCGTCGAGCTCGTCCTCGATTCCGCGCGTTTTCCAGCGATCGACGGCGTGCTCGACATCGCGAGGAACGGCGCGCGGACGAGCGGCGATCCGCGTAACCGCGACTTCGCAGCCGAGCACGTCTCGATCGCCTCGAGCGTGCCCGAGACGCTCGTGGCTCTCGGATTCGATCCGCAGACGGCCGGAGGTCTCCTCGTCTCGATCCCGGCCGACCGCGGCCCTTCGCTCGAGGCCCAGTTTCAGGCTGCAGGGCTGTTCGCGCGCCGGATCGGCGCCGTCCAGGAAGGCTCCGCCGTCACCGTCACGTGAGTGCCGCGCGGCGCGGCATGATCCACGGCCGGTTCCAGCCGTTTCACAACGGCCACCTGGAGTACCTCCGTGGCGCGGCCGAGCACTCGGACGAGATCTTCGTCGGGATCACGAACCCTGACCCGAGCCGCGTCCGGCCCGAGGCCGCGGATCCGGAGCGGCACTTACCGGAGTCGAACCCGTACAGCTACTGGGAGCGCCAGCTGATGGTGAAGGCGGCCGCGCGCGACCTCGGGTTGGGCCTCGACCGTGTGCACGTGATCCCGTTCCCGGTCAACGAACCCCAGCTCTGGCCCGCCTATGTCCCCGAGGGCGTGACGCAGTACTTGCGACTCTTCTCGGAATGGGGAGGCACGAAGCTCGACCGGATGCGGGAGGCCGGCTACGACGTCGTCATCCTGGACGAAGGCGCCGAGAAGGAGATCTCGGGCCGCGAAGTCCGCGCGGCGCTTCGCGAGGGCGGCGCTTGGGAGACGCTCGTCCCGCCGAGCGTCGCGGACGTTCTGCGCTCCCTCGAGCGGCAACCGGTCTAGCGTCCTCCCCGTGCATCCGATCGTCGTCGTCCTCCTAGACGGTCTCGCCGACCGCGCGCATGACTCGCTCGGCGGGCGAACCGGCCTCGAGGCGGCTGCTACGCCCACGCTCGATCGACTCTGCGGGACCGGATCGACGGGTGTGCTCTACGCGATTGGCCCCGGCCGCGCCCCCTCGAGCGAGATCGCGCACTGGTCGATTCTCGGCTATCAGGGATTCGAGTTTCCCGGCCGTGCCGTCTTCGAGGCGCTCGGGCGGGGACAGTCCGTCTCCGAGGAGCACGTGTTCGCCTACGCCGCGCTGCGCCCGACGGAACGACGCGACGGCGAGCTCTGGCTGACCGGGCGGCCGCGTCCCGACGAGGATGCGGCCGACGCGGAGGCACTGGTGGCGGCCTGCGACGGTCTCGAGCTCGAGGGACTGACCTTTCTCCTCCAGCACGAGTGGCGGGGCGAGGCAGTCCTCCGCATCGCCGGCGGCGCCGACCCGCGCGTCACCGACACTGATGCGTTCTTTCGGGCGCGCCATCCGGTCTTGCGGCCGCAGCCGCTGGTGCCAGAGGCCGGACGTACTGCCCGCGCGGCTGAGGAGTGGTCGCTGCGGGTGATCGAGCTGCTCGAGGAGCATGACGTCAATCGTGCGCGCGCCGAGCGAGGAGAGCCGACCTTCGACGTGATCACGCTGAAGTGGTGGGGAAGGCCGCAGCCCGCGCCCACCTTTCTCGAGCGGCACGGCGTGACCGGAGCCTTCGTCGCCGGCTCCGCCTTCCTGCTCGGCTTGGCGAAGGCTGTCGGGCTGGAGGCGCTGGAGGTTCCCGAGACCGACGACCCCGCGGGAGACCTGCGCGGACGGATCGAACTCGCTCACGAGCGGCTCGATGCCGGGGACACCTTCGTCTTCCTCCATGTGAAAAGCGCCGATGCCGCCGGCCACACCAAGGATCCCGAGCGGAAGCGGGCGATGATCGAGACGCTGGACGGTGCGCTCGAGGACCTGCCGATCGACAGGGCGATTGTCTGCGTCACCGGGGACCATGCAACGCCTGCGTTCCCGGAGGTGATCCACTCCGGCGACCCGGTGCCTTTCGTCCTGGCCGGGCCTGGCGTGCGCGCGGACAGCGTGCGGAGCTTTGGGGAGCTCGACTGCGCCGCCGGCATCCTCGGCCATCTGCGCGGGCCGGACGTCATGCCCGTGCTGCTGAATGCCGCGGACCGGCCGCTCTTCCTCGGCTCGCGCCCCACGCCCTTCGCCGATGCGGACGGCTACCCGGCGATCCTCGACCCGCTGCGCCTAGGCCCTTAGGGGACCGGTAGCCCAACCTCCTCCCCGCCGCAATCGTAGTGAGCAAAGGCGCGCTGTTCGCGCATGCCGCTGCCACAAAAGCGTGTCAACGCTCGCTCTAGACTCGGGTCATGGGCGTCGAGACGACCGCGGCACTGCGCTTCCGCACGCTCGCCGCTACCCCGCGGCTCTTCAGGCTGGTGGCGACCACAACGGTCGTGTTGCTCTACGCGATCGTCGTCACCGGCGCGACCGTCCGCCTGACCGCTTCAGGCCTCGGCTGCGAGCACTGGCCGGGGTGCAGCCCCGGTAACCCGTTCCCGGAGAAGGACTATCACGCCTTTATCGAGTTCGGGAACCGCCTCGTCGGTGCAGTCACGATCCTGCTCACGCTGGCTACGGCGCTCGCGGCGTGGCGGACGCCGGAAGTGCCCGCCTACGCGAGGAAGCTCGCCGCCGCCGTCTTCCTCGGCACGCTCGCCCAGGCGCCGCTCGGTGCGGTCACCGTCTATCTCGACCTCCACCCGCTGCTCGTGATGTCCCACTTCCTCCTCTCCGTCCTCGTGCTGGGCGGCGCGGTCGTCGTGGCGCTTGCACTGACGCCGGTGCGAGAGGGACCGGCGCCGCGCGACGCGCGCCGCCTGACGATGGCTCTGGCCGCAGCGACGGGCGTCATCCTCTTGACCGGGACGTTCGCGACCGCGGCCGGCCCGCACTCGGGCGGTTCGGACATCGAGCGGCTTGGCAGGCTCTCCACTTCGGTCGCCGTGCATGCGCTCGCCGTCGCGGTCTTCGCGGTGCTTCTCTTCACGGTCGTCGGTTTTCTCGCCGCGCATCGTGATCGGCTGCCGGGCTCCTTCCGACTGGCGACCGCGATCGCCGGGGTTGCGGCGATCCAGATGGCGCTCGGCGAGCTGCAGTATCGGACGCACCTGCCCTGGGGTCTCGTGCTCGTGCACGTGGCGCTCGCCGCGGCCGTTTGGACGGGCACGGTCGCGCTCGCGACTCGGGTCGCGCGCGCGAGGGCCCGGACGCTCGGCGACCGCGCGTAGACTGCGGCGATGGCGGACGAGCTCCGCATCGTCGACCGACCCTCCCTCCGCAGCCCGATCCTGATCGCCGCGTTTCGCGGCTGGAACGACGGCGCCCAAGGGGCGTCGCTGGCGGGGGGCTACCTCGCGCGCTCGTGGAACGCTGCTCGTTTCGCCGACATCGACCCCGAGGGTTTCTTCGACTTCCAGGCGACCCGGCCCCACGTCTCACTCGTCGACGGCATCACGCGCCAGATCGACTGGCCGGAAACGGCCTTCTACCACGCGAAGCCGCGCCGCCTCGACCGCGACGTCCTCTT
>JBKOXM010000072.1:0-10885 GCA_046724925.1 Actinomycetota bacterium
GTGCGGGCTTGCTGGACCGCCCGGCGCACGATGCGACGCAGGACATAGCCGCGGCCTTCGTTCGAAGGAACGACGCCGTCGCCGACGAGGAAGGTCATGCCGCGGCCATGGTCGGCGAGGATGCGATGCGCCTTCGTTGCCTTGTCCGACGATCCGTACGCCACGCCGCTCTCGCCCGCGATCCAGTCCATGATCGCCTGATAGCCGTCGGTCTCGTAGACCGAAATCACGTTCTGGACGACCGCCGAGGTGCGCTCGAGTCCCATGCCCGTGTCGACGTTTTGCTTCGGAAGCGGCGTGACCGAGCCGTCGGCGTGGAGCTCGAACTCCATGAAGACGAGGTTCCAGAACTCAAGGAAGCGCTCGCACTCGCAGCCCGGCGCGCACTCCGGCCGGCCGCAGCCGATTCCCTCGCCGCGGTCGTAGAAGAGCTCGGTATCGGGGCCGCAGGGCCCCGGGCCGCCGACCGACCAGAAGTTGTCCGCGCGGCCGAGCCGCACGATCCGCTCCGGCGGCATGCCGATCTGCTCCCAGAGCCGGATGGCTTCGTCGTCCTCGTCGAGCTTGAGCTCCGGGTCGCCCGCGAAGACGCTGACCCAGAGCCGCTCGCCGTCGATCTTGAGATGGTCGAAGACGAACTCCCAGGCGAGCTCGATCGCGCCTTCCTTGAAGTACTGGCCGAACGAGAAATTCCCGAGCATCTCGAAGAACGTGAGGTGATGGCCGTCGAGGCCGACCGAGTCGATGTCGGGCGTGCGGAAGCACTTCTGGACGGTCGTGAGAAGGGGTGCAGGCGGGGTTTCCTGACCCAGCATCGCCCGCATCAACGGCTGGACGCCTGCACTGTTCAACAGCGTCGAGTGGTCCCACTCGGGCGGAACGAGTGACCCGGAGGGATGCCGTTTGTGCCCCTTCGACTCGAAGTAGCTCAGGAAGCCCTCGCGCAGCTCAGCCGTCGTCTTCATCGGTGCGATTGTAGGTGCCGCGGTTTCGGCACTCCGCCGGGGCGTTTCGACACGGGGAGTGGGCGTTTCGGCACCAACCCGGCACACCTGCGTCGGAGGATCGGCGCTACCGTCGAAGACGGGTGGTGGGTGGACGCCTCGCCCCACCCGCTCGGGTGGGGAGCGGGACCGCTACGGGCCGCCCAATCTGTCGCCCGTGCGCGACGGGAGCGAACCGGACGTACTCAGCCCTGCGCGGCGCTCCTCGGCCGGGACTCTTCCTTCTCCTCGGTCACGATCTCCTCGCGGATCTTCTCGAGCGACCGGCGGATGAGGCGTGAAACGTGCATCTGCGAGATGCCGACCTGCTGAGCGATCTGCGATTGCGTCAGGCCCTTGAAGAAGCGGAGGTGCAAGATCCTGCGCTCCCGCTCGTCCAGGACGCGGAATCCCGGCGCCAGCACCGCGCGGTCCTCGCACACCTCGTACTGGTGCTCCTCGGTGCCGATCGACTCCAGCGGATCGAGCTCACCCTCTTCGTCCTGGCCGCCGCCGGTCGACAGCGACAGCGAGCTGTAGGCACGGCCTGACTCGAGGGCCTCGAGAACCTCCTCCTCCTCGGAGCCGGCAGCCTTCGCGAGCTCGCTGATCGTCGGGGAGCGGCCCAGTTGGACGGTCAGCTGCTCGATCAAACGCGAGAGTTGGACGTTCAGCTCCTGGAGTCCGCGTGGAACTCGCACGGACCAGCCCTTGTCGCGAAAGTGCCGCTTGATCTCGCCGATGATGTTCGGCGTCGCATAGGTCGTCAGCTCGACGCCGCGATCGAGATCGAACCGGTCGATCGCCTTGATCAGGCCGATCGCGCCGATCTGGACGAGGTCCTCGAGCTGCTCGCCCCGGTACGAGTAGCGCCGCGCCAGGGAACGGACGAGGGACATGTATTGCTCGATCAGCTGCTCCCGAGCGGCGAGATCCCCCTCCTCGTGGTAGCGGCGCAGGAGGGCCTTGTCGCTCTCGCTCATGACATCCGCCTGGGCCCCGGATCGATTCGCTTTCGAAGCTCGACCCAGTCGTCTCCATTCCGTCGAGTGATGCCGACGTCGTCGACGACCGCATCGAGGACGCGGCGCAGATCGACCTCGTCACCGGCTTCGTGCTCGAGCTCGCGCCGGACACGCTCGTGGCACGGACCGACCGACGCCTCGATGGCCTCGTCCGTCACCCGGATCGCCACGGTCACGTCGCCGTCCTCGTCCTGTCGCTCGAGGATGCCCGCCAGCGCAAGCTGCAGATCCTCGAGATGCTCGAACGTCAGGTCGAGGCGAACGGCCAGACCGCCGAGCACAAGGTGCGCGACCCGCTGGAAGTCATGCTCACGCGGCAACGTCAGCGTGATCTCGTCCGATCTCACTGCTTCGGCCCTCCAGCCTCGCGTAGCTCCTCTTCGATCTCGCTTTCGCGACGCGCAGCCGCTTCTTTGCCGACCGCGACCGCGGCCCCCCAGCTGCGTCGCGTCCGAAGCTCTGCGAAGCCGTGGCTGAGGCCGGCCGCCACGGCCGCGATCCGCAGCACGGGCCGCTGGATCGCGAACGTGACCGCGCGGACGGCCGTGTCTACGCTGTCCGCCGCATCGACGGCGCTGTCCGTGACGTGATCCACCTTGTCCAGCTGTGCATTCACCCGATCCACCGTCCCGCCGAGCTTGTTGATGACGGGAAGGACCTCTCCCTCGGCCCCTCTAATGAACGAGGAAAGGCGCGCGAGAGTTCCGCCCAGGCGGAAGAACGCGTAACCGAGCCCGAGGCCGACCGCGAACAAGAAGACCGCGAGCGCCAGATAGGCGAGGTCGGTGAAGGTGAACGCGGCTGGCGGCATCCCCGCGGGCGATCTTAGGTTGCGGCGACGGCTGAGGAGATGACACCCGCGCCGACGACGGCGTCGTCGTTGTAGAGGACTGCCGTCTGGCCGTTCGCGACGCCGTATGCCGGAGTGTCGAACTCCACGTGGAAGCCCTTGTCGGTGGGCTCCACACGCGCGCTCGCCGCCGGCGAGCGGTAGCGCAGCTTGACGTCCGCGCGTTCGACAGGAAGGTGCAGGCGGCCGCGAGCTGTGATCTGCGTGCACGCAAGCGACCGGCGGGACCCCACGACGACTGTGTTCAAGCGCGGGTCGGTCCGAAGTGCGTAGAGCGGTTCGGCAGCCGCGACGCCGAGGCCGCGTCGCTGCCCGGGCGTGTAGCGCCAGAAGCCCTCGTGCGACCCTAGCTCGCGTCCTTCCTCGTCCAGGACGGCGCCACGCTCGGCCGGCAGCCCCTGACGCTCGAGGAACGTCCGATAGTTCGCACCGCCCAGGAAGCACGCCTCCTGGCTCTCGCGCCGAGATGCAACGGCCAGACCGGCCCGCTGCGCTTCCGCACGCGTGTCGGCCTTTGTCTGTTCCCCGAGCGGGAATGAAACCCGCTCGAGCACCGAAGGGTCGAGCCGGGCGAGCATGTATGACTGATCCTTCTCGCTGTCGGCGGCCCGTGCGAGCAGCAGCCGGCCGCGATGGAGAACTGTCCTCGCGTAATGGCCCGTGACGAGACGCGCTGCGCCGATCCGGTCTGCGAAAGCGAGGAGCTCGGCAAAACGGAAGCTGCCGTTGCACGTCATGCACGGGTTCGGGGTCTCGCCCTGTGCGTAGCCGTCCACGAACGGCTGCACCACCGTGCGACGAAACTCCTCACGGAGATCGAGTGTGACGTGCGGGAGGCCGACTGCGTGGCAGGTCTCTCGCGCCGCGACAACCGCTTCCGGGGAGCAGCACGCGCGCTCCACGTCAGGCCCGTCCGGGTCGATCCAGAGACGGAGCGTCACCCCTACGGCCCGCGGGCCGGCCTTCAGCAGCGCGACTGCGCTGTCGACTCCACCGCTCATGGCCACGGCGACCCGCGCCGGATCGGAAGTGGCCCGCATGATCGGACCAAGCGCGTTCGCGAGAGCGTCGGCGGCAAGCGTGTCTCCGGGGACGGCCGCCGCCTCGAGGAGGGTGAGGCCGGTCAAATCGCGCTGGAGGCCAGGAGCGTCGGCGGCAACGATGCGCTCGCCGGCCACGCTCAGCCGAACGAGCGCGAACTCGCCGCCACGCGAGGAGTCTCCGACGATCTCCATCATGGACGCAACGGTAGCCGACCCGTTCGAGCGCAAGACCTCGCACGTCCTGCCGGGAGCGAGCCACGGTCTTCCGCGGCGGTGCCATCCTGCAGCGCCCGCGCCCTTTTCGTGAACCTGGCAAGCCAGGTGGGTGCCCTGCCGAAGTCGGCGCGCGAAACGCCTATTCGGACGCAGGCTCCCTCTACGTAGGTGTTGGTTCTACGTGACGGACGCGGACGCCGCGTCGGATGGCCCACTCACTCTACGCACTTTCGCCGGTCTCATCGCGCATATCTCCAGCGAATCTGCTGCGTGCCGCGGAGGCCCAGGCGCGCTGCGAGCGCTCGAGTGAGATCGAATTCGCGACCGGGCACTCCCGGCCCTCGGTCGATCACTTGGGTCAGCACAGTCTTGCTCCCGTACGAGATGAAGAGCTTGACGCGGCACGGAAGCACGGGATGCGCCACGCCGAGCGTCCGAGGGCCCAGCCGGAAGCCGCACACGGTTCGATCTCGACTCGCCGAGGCCGGATAAGGCGCGGCGAACGACCGGTACCAGCCCTCTCCGGGAACCGGAACGGCACGCGGCAACTGCTTCTTCTTCTCGCCTTCGTCTCCCAGGCCGGAAGCGAGCGCGGCCACCACTGCCAGCAGCGCGACCCCGCCGAGCGCGACCTCCCTGCGCGCAAGCGCGAGGTTCACGGCCGGCCTGAGGTCGTGAGCAGCTCCCCGAACGACTCGCGCACCAGACCGTCGAAGTCGGCCGGCAGGACGCCCTCAGGTGTCGCGAAATCCCGGAGATACATGAGCAGGTAGCTCTGCTCCTCGGCTCGCACGGCATCGGTGGTAGCGCGTTCACGCGTCAGGCGCTCGAGGTCCCAGAGGTTCCACTCGCGCGGCGTTGCGGGCAGAGGCAGCGTCCTCACGGGCTCGATCTCCGGCTCCGGCTCGGACTGCGCCGCGGGTTCCGGAGGAAGGGCTGCGGCGACCTCGAGCGGCCGCGCCACGACCTCGACCTCGGCCTCGGCCTCAGAGTCGGGCGCGTCTTCAGACTCGGGCTCGGGCGGCTCGGACGCGACGCGCTCCGCCAGAGGCGGTTCCCCCAGAATGGTCGGGGTCGGCCTCCGCCTGGGCTCCGGTGGGGGAGGAGGTCGTTCGGGGGCCGTTGAGGCTCCGACCAGTGCGGCAGGATCCGGATCGGCGCGCTCGACCACGGGTTGAGCAGCCGGATCGGGCTCTTGCGGAAGCACACGCACGTGCGAGGCCGGAACGTCGCGCTCGGATGTCTCGGGGAGCGGTTCGTCGGTCTCGGTGCGAAACTGCCTTCCTTCACGCGCCTCCGTCGCGGGCTCCTCGGGAGACGGAGCGACAACAGGGGAGACCTCCGGCTCGTCGAGCTCGGCCCGCGCGCGCTCGCGCGAGGCAGCCCATTCGACCGCGGCCGTGAGCACCCACGCCGCCGCCATGACGAGAATGATCCCTCGGGCCGGAATGTCGGCGAGGCCGGCGACGACCGCGACGAGAACGAGGAAGACCGCCTCGAGCAGAAACCTCGGGCCGAAGCCGCCCGGCACTCCGCTCCTTACTTCGAGTCGCCGTCCTGCTTCGGGCGGCCCTTGCTCGGCTCTTGGCCGGCGTTCGCATCGGCGGGTTCATCTGTCGACGCCGAGGCAGGCTCAGCAACGACGGTCGGCGTCGCGGGTGAGGGCTCAGCGCGACGCGTGCTCGTCGAGCCGCGCGCGGCCTCGGTCGCCTCTTCGGCCGCTCGCACGATCGCTTGCGCGACCTCTCCGACCCGCTTGTCCCCGAGACCGGCCGATCCGAGCAGCTGCTCCGCCCCTTGCTGCGCTCGCTCGATCACGGCCGCGCCTTGTGCCCGCGCCCACTCGAGGGTCTGCTCGACCTCGGCACGCGCGGCGTTCGTAAGCTCGGTCGCCTGGTGCCGCGCCTGCTCGACGAGCCGAGCGGCCCGGGCCTCCGCCTCTTGCAACTCCTGAGTCGAGTCGCGATTGGCTTTCGCCTCCAGCTCGCGAGCCTCGGTTCGCGCGGCGTTGAGGAGCTCGGCCCGCTGACGCTCGCTCTCCTGGCGATAGCGCTCGATCTCCGCCTCGCGCTCCTGAAGCTCTCGCTGGCGGCGTCGGACCTCCTCCTCGGTCTTCGCCAGCTGTGACGCCGACGCGCCCTGGGCGTCGCGCTCGATCTTGTCCGCGAACTCGGCGGCTGCACGAATCATGTGAAGCGCGTCCATGCGGACGGCGTGACCGATGGGCTCGATCGAGGCGGCTCCGCCGGCGGCCTGCAGGACACGGAGTTGTGCCTGGAGCTGCGCGGTGTGGCGCCGATACGCCTCGAACGCCTCGCGAACGCGCTCGGGGTCGTAGCCCTCCCCGCGCATCGGCAGGTCCTCGATCTGAGGAAGAGGCGTGAGCGCGTTCCCGGCCGTCGACCTGTCTGGAGTTCCTGTCGCCATTCGCTTGTCGCTCCTCCCGTACGTCAGGCCGCGCGCCGCGAGCCCAAGTATGCCGCTTTCAAGGACCCGTGTCTCTAGGAGGAGGATCAGTCCGGGGGGACCGTTGCCCGCAGCCCGAGCTCGTCGAGCTGACGCGGCGGTACGTCCGTCGGCGCGCCGGTCATGGGGTCGACTCCGGCCTGGTTCTTCGGGAAGGCCTGCGTGTCGCGAATCGCCGGCTCGTCCAGCAGCGCCATGGCCAGGCGGTCGATTCCGGACGCGATGCCGCCGTGCGGCGGGGCGCCCATCGCAAGCGCGTCAAGGAGGAAGCCGAAGCGTGAACGCTGCTCCTCGGAGGGAATCTTGAGAAAGTCGAAGATCTTCGCCTGCAGCTCCTGCTCGTGGATCCGGAACGATCCTCCGGCGAGCTCGATCCCGTTTCCGACGAGGTCGTACGCGACCGCCGTCGCCGCACCCGGGTCGGTCTCGAGCAGCGCCAAGCCTTCGTCGGTCGGCCTGGTAAACGGATGGTGCTCGGCGTCCCACCGCTGCTCCTCCTCGTCCCAGCGCAGCAACGGCATCTCGGTGATCCAGACAAAGCGCCAGGCCTCCAGGTCGATCAGGCCCAAGGTCCGTCCGACGTGGAGCCGCAGAGCGCCGAGCACTCGCGCCACCATCCTCGGCTCGTCGGCGCCGAACAGCACGGTCGAGCCCGGCTCGGAGCGGAAGGCCGCCAGCTCCTCCTCCGACAGGAACTTCGCGATCGGCGAACGGACCTCGCCGTCCTCACCGACCACGAGATACGCGAGACCTTTGGCCCCCCACTCCCGGGCGAAGCTCTCGAGATCGGCCAGCTCCCCGCGTGAGAGCTCCTGCGGCACGGTCAGGTACCTGACCGCCGCCGCCTCGGCGAAGACCTTGAACTCCGACTTCCGGGTCAGCTCGGTCGCGTCCTGGATCTCCAGCCCGAACCGCAGGTCAGGCTTGTCGGTCCCGTAACGCAGCATCGCCTCCTTGTGCGGCATACGCTCGAACGGCGCGGACAACTCGACGCCGAGGCACTCCTGCCAGATGCGCTGGACGATCTTCTCCGTCAGCTCGAAGATGAAGTCGTAGTCCGGAAACGCCATCTCCACATCGAGCTGGGTCAGCTCCTGGAGGCGGTCGGCGCGGAGATCCTCGTCCCGGAAGCAGCGCGCGATCTGGTAGTAGCGTTCGAAGCCCGAGATCACGAGCAGCTGCTTGGCGATCTGCGGCGACTGCGGCAGCGCGAAGAAGCGGCCTTTCTGTAGTCGCGTCGGCACCAGAAAGTCGCGGGCGCCCTCTGGCGTCGGCTTCCACATGATCGGCGTCTCGATGTCGACGAATCCGGCGGCCTCCATCTCCCGCCGAATGATCGAGACCATCTGCGCGCGGATGCGGATGTTGCGCTGGAGCTGCTCGCGGCGAAGGTCGATCCACCGGTACCGGAACCGGAGCTGCTCGTCCACGCCCTCCTCGTCGAGCTGGAACGGCAGCGGGGTCGAGCGCGAGACGATCGTGAGCCGGTCGACCTGGACCTCGACTTGGCCCGTGGGAAGGTTCGGGTTGATCGTCTCCGGCGCGCGCGCGACCACCTCCCCCTCGGCGTGGAGGACGAACTCGTTGCGGATCTCGTGGGCCTCGTTTGCAGCCTCGAGGGCCCGCTCGGGATTCACGACGAGCTGGCCGATTCCGGACTCGTCGCGGAGATCCACGAAGACGAGGCCGCCGTGGTCGCGCCGACGCGCGGCCCAACCGGCCAAGGTGACGCGCCGGCCGATGTGCTCAGGGCGCAACTCGCCGGCGCCGAGGTCGCGCCAGCTCACAGGTCCTCCGCGCGCAGGGTTTCGACTTCCTCGTCCTGCGCACCCCGGCGCCTGACTGTGAACGAATCCGCTTTCACGATCACCGTGGTGTCGGCCCCAAGGCGCTGCGCCTGCGTGAGCTGCCCTCTGAGCGAGCGCCGTGCATAGTCGGTTTCGACAGCACGATCGCGGCGGCGAAGCTCGGCGATCAGCTGGAAGATCTCAGCGCGGCGCGCGCTGTCCTCGAAGGCGAAGAAGATGTCGATCGGCCGGCGTTCAGGTTTCACGCCCTCCTCCTCGAGTTGAATCCGGAGGCGTTCCACCCCGGCCCCGAAGCCGATCCCCGGCGTGGGCGGCCCGCCGATCTCCTCGACCAGGTAGTCGTAGCGACCCCCGCCCACGAGCGAACCCTGTGCACCTCCGAGGGCCTCCCCCTGGAACTCGAACGTCGTGCGCGTGTAGTAGTCGAGCCCGCGCACGAGGGTCGGTACCAGCCGGTACTCGATGTTGCACGCGCCGAGGTAGCGGCGGACGTCGGCGAAGTGTTCCTCGCAGGCGGCGCAGAGCGACTCGCCGATCTTGGGCGCCTCCTGAAGAGCAGCCCGGACACGCTCGTCCTTGACGTCGAATACGCGCAGAGGACTGGTCGCTCGCTTCTGGCGCGCATCATCGTCGAGAACGTCCGCATGTTCGTCGAGCCACCGCTCCAGCCGCTCGACGTAGGCCGGCCGGCACTCGCGGTCGCCGATCGAGTTGAGCTCGATCCAGTAACCCTCGACGCCCATCCGGCGCAGGAATTCCGAGTAGAGCTGAATGATCTCCGCGTCGAGCGCGGGGTCATCCGAGCCGAGCGCCTCGACGCTCCACTGGTAGTGCTCGCGGTACCGGCCTTTCTGCGGGGCCGCGTAGCGGTACATCGGGGCGATCATGTAGGTCTTCACCGGCTGCGGCTCACGGTGCAGCCCGTGCTCGAGATAGGCGCGTGCGTTCGTTGCCGTGCCCTCCGGACGCAGCATGAGCATGCGGCCGCTCCGATCCTCGAAGGTGTACATCTCCTTTTGGACGATGTCCGAGCCGGCGCCGGACGTGCGCTGGAAGAGCTCCGTTTCCTCGAAACCCGGCGTCTGAATCCGACCGTAGCCGTAGAGGGCCGAGACGTCCTCGGCGGTGCCGAGGATCCGCTCCCACAGCGGCCACTCGTCCGGCAGGACGTCGTACGTGCCCCGCGGCGCCTTGATCACGCCTGGAGCTCAGAGAGGAACGGGTTGCGGCGGAGCTCTGCGCCGAGGGTCGTTGCCGGGCCGTGGCCGGGATACACCATGGTGTCGGGCGGGAAGCGATCGACCAGCATCCGGATCGAATCCACCAAGGTGTCCCAGTCGCCGCCGGGAAGGTCGGTGCGGCCGACGCCGCCGGCGAACAGAACGTCTCCCGCGAACAGGCAGCCGTCGGCGTAGAAGGCCAGATGAGCCGGCGAGTGGCCGGGGACGCGGAGCGTCTCGAACGAGAGCTCCGCCGCCTCGATCGTCTCGTCGCCCTGGAGCAGGACGTCCGGCTCGTACGGACGGATGTGAACGCCGAGCCCGGCGTAGAAGTCATCGGGCGAGCGGAGGACCGGAGCCTCGTCCTCGGCCATGTACACCGGCACCCCGGTTCCTTCCGCCAAGTCGGCGACCGCGCCGATGTGGTCCCAGTGGCAGTGCGTAATCAGGATCGCGGCGCAGCGCGCTCCCGTACGCGCGAGCTCGAGACGAAGCTGCGCGGCGCTCGCTCCCGGATCGATGACGACCGCCTCGCGCGCCGTGCGAGAGGCGCGCACGAGATGGCAGTTCGTCTGCGCCTGGCCGAGCGGGTACGTGTCGACGACGAGTGCCATCGCGTGTTCGAGTCTACTGCCGACTCGCGGGACAAATCCGGCGCGGGCGAGCCTATCCGCGGCCAACGGGCCGTTTAGGATCGCCCTCGTGCGCAGCTGGAACCTGCTCGAGATCGACACACCGGGAGGAAGCCGCTCGCCGGTCGTCCTGCACTCGGACAGCGAGGCCCGAGCGGTGCTGATCTCACTCGATCCCGGTCAGGAGCTCGGCGATCATCAGGTAAAGGAAGCGGCCTTCCTCGCCGTGGTCGACGGCCGCGTGCGGGTCGCCTCGGGCGGCGACGAGGTCGAGGCCGGAACGGGCACGCTCTTCGCATTCGAGCCGAACGAGCGGCGGACCGTCTCCAGCTCGGAGGGCGCACGCATCCTGCTTCTGCTCGCTCCGTGGCCCGGCGAGGGCCACTACCGCGGCAGTCCGCAGGCGGCGTAGGAGGGCTTGACGAAACGCAGCGCTGAGTCGTCAGACGCGCGCTGCTCGCCCCGAGGCGGCGTCCTCAGTCCCGCCCGTATCGACGGATACGACCGCTCCCTGCGTCCTGGCCTCGGAACGACCATCGCACCCTGCCGACGAGCGACGTTCCGCCAAACCCTCCTCCGCTCAGCGGCGCCCGGCCGCGGGCTCCTGGCCCGTGCGCCGCATGTGGCGGCGGTACATCCACG
>JBKOXM010000090.1:0-4903 GCA_046724925.1 Actinomycetota bacterium
ATGGTACGCCGCGCAGAGGTTGGTACCCGCCACCTGTTGCCAACGCACGACGACGTCGCCGCGTTCAAAGCGCTCGCGCTCCGCCTCGGTGAGCTTGTCGCGATACGCCTCGCCGTGGGTGGTAATGGTGAGGTACCCACCGGGTTTGAGCACGCGGGTGAGTTCGCTCATCCACGCCCGCTGCAGCTCCTCGGGCAAGTGTGTGAACACCGAGAGCGCGTAGGCGAAGTCGAAGGTGTGGTCGTCGTATCCGAGCGGGGGCTCCAGGCGGTTGGTCTCGAACACCGCAAAAGGGAGGTTGGCTCGACACCACTCGATCGCCTTCGCGCTGTAGTCGTTCCCGTACACGCGTGTCGACGGAAGCGCGCGCCAGTTGCGAACGACCCGGCCACAGCCGCAGCCGAAGTCCAGCAGCGTCTCGAACTGCTCGACGTTGAGTCCGTGACGCATGAGCGCGGTTCGCAACGACCCCGCGGCGCGTCTTCCGCTCTCGACGAACCAGGTCGGATCCGGGCTTCCCGTCACCCGCACCATCAGGTCGCGCGGAGGGAGGGCAAGGCCGTCGTCCGCGACCGCCGCGACGCGTCCAGGCTTCAGCGCAAGAGCGCGCTCATACGCGCGATAGGCCGGCCCGAGCAAGCGCACGCGCTCGAGCGCACGGAGGAGCAGATTCTTCACAGGGCTACACTCTCGCCGATGGCGCAGGCACCCGCACTTCCTCGCGGTTTCGAGCTTCCGCTCGAACCTCGGCTGCCCCGAATCGGCTCGGTCGACGAAGTCGGAGTCGAGGAGCGGGCGGCCTCGCTCGCGCGTCGATCGATCAAGCGTGAAGCGAAGCTCTTCGCGCTTGACCTTGCGATCCGGATGATGGACCTGACCACGCTGGAAGGCGCGGATACGCCGGGCAAGGTCACGGCCCTCTCGACGAAGGGGATTCGGCCGGATCCCAGCGATCCGGGCGTTCCGTCGGTCGCAGCGATCTGCGTCTATCCAAACCTCGTTCCGACTGCGCTGGAGAGCACACAGGGATCGAGCGTCAAGGTTGCCTCCGTTGCGACTGCGTTCCCCTCGGGCCAATCGCCGACGGATGTCAAGGTCGCCGAGGTCCGCGAGGTCGCCGCGATGGGCGCGCACGAGGTCGACATGGTGATCGATCGCGGCGCATTCCTCTCCGGGCGGTACGCGAAGGTCTACGACGAGATCGTCAAAGTCAAGGAAGCCTGCGGCGACGCGCACTTGAAGGTCATCCTCGAGGTGGGCGAGCTCGGCACCTACGACAACGTCAGACGCGCCTCGCTCCTCGCGATCGCCGGGGGAGCGGACTTCATCAAGACCTCGACCGGCAAGCTGCCGGCGGCCGCAACCCTTCCGGTCACCCTTGTGATGCTCGAGGCGATCCGCGACGTCTACGAGGAGACCGGCCGCAAAGTGGGGATGAAACCCGCCGGCGGGATCCGCGTCGCGAAGCAGGCGGTTCAGTACCTCGTTCAGCTCCACGAAACGCTCGGGCCCGACTGGCTGACGCCGGACCTCTATCGCCTCGGCGCCTCGTCGCTTCTGAACGACGTACTGATGCAGATCCGGAAGGAAAGGACGGGGCGCTACCAGAGCCCGGACTACTTCACCGTTGACTGAGACCGGCGAGAACCGAGGGGGCGAGCTCGAGCGCAAGCGCGACCAGGCGCCGGTCCCCGCCGGCTGGGACTACGCGCCTGCGCCCGAAGCTCGGGACCTCGTCCAGCTCCGGGAGCGCTACGGCCACTTCATCGGTGGTACCTGGATCGAGCCGAAGCAGACCTACACGACCATCGACCCGTCCACTGAAGAGCCGCTGGCGGAGGTCGGTCAGGCAACGCCGGAGGAGGTCGATCTCGCCGTCGGGGCAGCGCGCGAGGCCTTCGAGAACGGCTGGTCGGAGGTCTCACCATCCGAACGGGCGAAGTACCTCTACCGAATCGCCCGAATCCTCCAGGAGCGCTCACGCGAGTTCGCGGTGCTGGAGTCGCTGAACGGCGGCAAGCCGATCCGCGAGTCGCGCGACGTCGACTTGCCCCTCTCGGCCGCGCACTTCTTCTACTACGCCGGCTGGGCAGACAAGCTCGAGTATGCGTTCCCGAACCGGCGTCCGCATCCACTCGGCGTCGCCGGTCAGATCATTCCCTGGAACTTCCCGCTCTTGATGCTGGCGTGGAAGATCGCGCCGGCGCTGGCGGCCGGCAACACCGTCGTGCTCAAGCCGGCGGAGACCACTCCGCTTTCGGCGCTGCACTTCTGCGACGTGCTTCGCCAGGCCGACCTTCCCGCCGGTGTCGTCAACATCATCACCGGCGACGGCTCGACGGGGGGCGCGATCGTCAAGCACGAAGGCGTCGACAAGATCGCGTTCACCGGCTCAACCGAAGTGGGCAAGGCGATCCAGCGGGAGCTCGCCGGCACGGGGAAGAAGCTGACGCTCGAACTCGGAGGCAAGGCTGCGAACGTGATCTTCGACGATGCCGCGCTCGACCAGGCGATCGAGGGGATCATCAACGGTATTTACTTCAACCAGGGGCACGTGTGCTGCGCGGGGTCCCGCCTGCTCGTGCAGGAGTCGATCTACGAACAGGTGGTCGCGAAGCTGAAGCGAAGGCTGGAGACCCTCCGAGTCGGCGACCCGCTCGACAAGAACACGGACGTGGGCGCGATCAATTCGCGCCAGCAGCTCGACAAGATCCGTGAGCTCGTCAGCTCGGGCGAAGAGGAGGGGGCCGAGATCTACCAGCCCCCCTGCCGGTTGCCGGAGAAGGGGTACTGGTTCGCGCCCACCGTCTTCACGAACGTCGCGCAGAGCTACCGAATCGCGCAGGAGGAGATCTTCGGGCCGGTCCTCTCGGTGCTCACCTTCCGGACGCCGGAGGAAGCAGTCGAGAAGGCGAACAACACGCCCTACGGGCTGTCCGCAGGCGTGTGGACCGAGAAGGGGTCACGCATCCTCTGGATGGCTCAGCAGCTCCGTGCCGGGGTGGTCTGGGCGAACACGTTCAACCGCTTCGATCCGAGCTCACCCTTCGGCGGCTACAAGGAGTCGGGATTCGGCCGCGAGGGCGGTCGGCACGGACTCGAGACGTACCTCCGTTTCGACGGCGCCGAGGTTGCCGGAGGCTGACGTGGAGAGGCTCCCGGTCCGGAAGACGTACAAGCTCTACATCGGCGGTGAGTTCCCGCGTTCCGAATCTGGCCGCACGTACGAGGCGCAGGGACAGAACGTCGCCCGTGGGTCGCGCAAGGACGTCCGCGACGCCGTTCGGGCCGCACGCGCGGCGCTTCCGAAATGGGCCGGGATGACCGCGTACAACCGCGGACAGGTTCTCTATCGCGTGGCAGAGATGCTGGAGATGCGGACGGCGGAATTCGCGGAGTTGACCGACGGCGAAGCCGAGGTCAATGCCGCGGTCGATCGGATCGTCTGGTATGCAGGCTGGGCGGACAAGCTCGCGCAGATCCTCGGTTCCTCCAACCCCGTCGCGGGCCCGTACTTCGACTTCACCGTGCCGGAGCCGACCGGCGTCGTCGGCGTGATCGCGCCGGACGAGCCGCCGCTGCTCGGCCTTGTTTCACGACTCGCACCCGTGCTCGTCGGCGGGAACTCGGCCGTCGTGATTGCGTCCGAGACCAAGCCGCTGGCGGCGATCGAGCTCGCTGAGGCCCTCGCGACCTCCGACGTGCCTGGGGGCACCGTCAACATCATCACCGGTTTGCGCGACGAGCTTGCGCCTGTGGTCGCGAGCCACATGGACGTGAACGCGCTCGACCTCACGGGCGCCGACGGCAACCGAGCCGACCTCGAGCGCCAGGCGGCCGAGAACGTCAAGCGCGTCGTCCACGGGAGTACGGACTCGCAAAGCCCGTGGGACATCTCCGCGTTCCTCGAGCTGAAGACGGTCTGGCATCCGGTCGGTCGGTAGCGACCCAAAACAACGTCGTTACGATCCGGTCACGTGAACGAGCGAGGAACGCGCCGCTTTAGCCAGGCGATCTCGGAAGGCGACGGCATCTCCCTGATCGCGCAGGTGGACGGCCCGGAGGCTGCCCGCGATGCAGAGGCGATGGGCGCCGAGGGGGTGATGGTCGTCGGCCTGCCCGAAGACGTGCGCGACGCCACATCTCTGCCGATCTTCTGGCGCGGCGCCGGGTCGCTCGAGCAGGCGCGGGCATGGGGCGCCGACGCCTGCCTCATCTCGGTCGGGACGCTCGGCGACGGTGAGCTCGAGGCCTATCACGAACAGGCAGTCGAGCTCGGCCTGGACTGCGTGATCGAGGTCTCGGACGAGGAGGAGCTCGAGCGTGCGCTCGAAAGCGTCGACCCCGAGATCTTTCTGCTCTCCGCGCGCGAGGCCGAGCCGGAACAGGAGGATCTGGAGAGGATCCTCGACCTGCTCCCGGACGTGCCTGCGGGGAAGCTCGCGATCGCCGAGCTCCCGGTCTCAGATCGCGAGGACGTGCTCTCGCTCGAGCGGGCGGGGATCGACGGGGTGATCGTCAGGGCGGGAAACGTCGCTGAGCTCGTGAGTGACGAGCCACCCGCCGTCTGACGGGTCGGCGCGTGAATCGCGCTGGGGCGGGCCGAAGACCGCCTTCGCGGCGATTCTCATCGGGGCAGCCGCCCTCCGTCTCGTCGGCATTCAGTACGGGCTGCCGTTCGGCAACCTCCTGAATCCCGACGAGCAGAGCCTCGTCACGCGTTCGTGGTCGATGGTGCACGGCGGGGGCGCGGATCCGCATCCGTTCTTCGACTACCCGAGCCTGTTCATGTACGTGCTGGCGCCCTTCGAATCGTGGCAGGAGGAGCCGTCCTACTTGGCGGCGCGGCTCGTTGCCGTGGCAATCGGCGTGGCCGGCGTGGCCGCGGCATGGTGGCTGGGAG
>JBKOXM010000214.1:0-4053 GCA_046724925.1 Actinomycetota bacterium
GAACGTCGGTCCCTGAACGAGGTTCGTCTCCCGGGTGATGTAGCCCCGGAGCAGTCTCGCGGCGTCTTCCTCGAAGGCGACAAGGTTGACGCCGCCCTCTCCCTGGTGCCACCAGAGGACGGCGGCCCGGTCGCCGCGAGGCGACAGGGCGACGTACTCGTTGCAGCAAGCCCACGGCTTGACGACACACTTGCTCACGAGCTCGCGCTCGGGCCACGAGCGAAGCTCGAGATCGTCGCCGTACTCCCCGACCAGAAGGGCCACCGCCGCACCGTCGCCGGACCAGGCGATCGAGTGCGCTTTCGGGCGCCAGACGAGCTCGCCAGACTCGAGATCCCAGACGCAGCATTCGTCCGGGAGGGCATCTCGCGCCTCGGCTGCGATGAGCCGACCCGAGGGGTGACGCCCGTGCACCCGATACTCGTCGAGCTCGCGGAGCAGCTTCGGATCGGCCGAAGGCACATGGGCACCTTACGACCAGTGCGCCCGTACCTCGTTCACCGTTGCGACCGTCGGGAGGCGCGAGTAAAGTAAGAGCGTGATTGTTTCCGACGCGCGGGGTGTTTGAGCTCCGCGTGACATACAAGGCCGAAACCCAGCCCGACCGCGCCCACGAGCCGGCGGGTTTTTTTGCGCCCTCAAACCGAGGAGAAGGAGGAGCGGCATGGCGAACCACCTGACGCCTGAACAGCTGTCGAAGGAGATGGGAATCGATCGCCAGGAGGTGATCCGCGTCTGCTTGCAGGAAGGCGTGCCGATCTACCACGGCAAGATCGACAAGACCCTCTTCCAGGCACAGCTCGCGGCGTTGGACGCCTTTCGCCCACCGGAGGCGAGGGCCTCCTAAGACTTGGACTATTAGGCGCTCTTTCGAGCAGCCACGCGCTTCCGGGAGCCGCTTTTCGAAGCGGCTCTCGTCTTCTTCGGCTTCGACTCCTTGACCTCGGCGACGCTCTTCCTGAGCGCGTCCATGAGGTCGACGACCGGCGCCTCGGGCTCCGGCTGCTCCGCCCGGACGATCTCCTGCCCCTCGAGCTTCGCCTCGAGCATCTGCCGCAGGTTCTGGCGGTACTCGCTCGTCAGATCCTGCGCGTCGAACTCGCCGACGAGGCTGTCGATGACCTGCTGCGCTAGCCCCAGCTCGGCGTCCTTCACTTCGCTGTCCGCGACGGCCTCCTCGATCTCGGCCTGCGAGTTGACGTCCTCGGCAAGGAAGATCGTCTCGAGAGCGAGCGCATCGCCTTTCGGGCGGATCAGGCACAGGTGCTCCGCGCCCTGGCGGACGAAGCGTCCCAGAGCGGCCTTTCCGCTCTCCTGCATCGCCCGGAGCAGGAGCACGTAGGGCCGCTGCGCGGCCGCTTCCCTGGCCGGAGCGAGGTAGTAGGTGCGGTCGAAGTAGACGGGATCGACCTCGGACGCGTCGACGAAGCGCGTGATCACGATCGCCTTCGAGTCGTCGACCTCCATGATCGCCTCGAGGTCGGCATCCTCGACGGCGACGAACTCACCCTTCGACACTTCCCAGCCTTTGACGATCTCGTCGCGCTCGACCTCGCGGTCGTGCACCTCGCACCAGCGCTTCTGCTTGATCGGCGTCATGCACTCGCGGTGCAGCTGTCGGAAGGAGACATCCGACTGGCGCGCCGCCGGCTTCGTGGCCAGCGCGAGCCCGACCGGAATGTTGACCAGGCCGAAGCTGATGGAGCCGTTCCAGATCGTCCGCATGAGGAGAACGAATTGTACTTGGACCGCCGTTCTCCTCCCGTAACCTTTCCTGCAAATGCGGACGATCTGGTCTCTGTGGCAGAACGCCCTGGCCGAGGAGCGCACGAATCCGGCCTATCTCGTCGAGGAAGACGGCGGCTGGCGCGAGGTTTCCCAGGCGGAGGCCGCGGAAGCCGTGGATGAGCTGGCGCACGGCCTGCTCGCCCTCGGGGTGAAGAAGGGAGACTCGTTCGGGATGCTCGCGCGCACCCGGCTCGAGTGGGTGCTGCTCGACTTCGCCCTCGCCCAGATCGGCGCGGTTCCGGCTCCCATCTACCCGTCCGCCGCCGCCGCCGAGTGCTGCTTCATCCTCGAGCACTCGAACGTCGTCGGCTGCTTCGTCGAGGACGAGGAGCTGCTGACGAAGATCGAGGACGCACGGCCGGAGCACGTCTACACGATCGAGACGCTCCCGGAGCTCCGCGCGCTCGGCCGCGAGCACGCCGTCGCGAGCCCGGACGCGCTCGAGCGGGCGCGCGAGCAAATCGGCGAGGACGACCTGTTCACGTTCATCTACACGTCGGGCACGACCGGGCCGCCGAAGGGCTGCATGATCCTCAACCGCAACTACTACGACATGTGCGGGAGGATCGACGAGATCGCCGAGTTCTTCCTCCCGACCGACGTCATGCTCCTCTACCTCCCGCTCGCCCACAACTTCGGGCGGCTCATGCACCTGCTCGGCGCCCATCTCGGCTACACGATTGCGTTCCTTCCCGACCCGCGGCGGATCGGCGACGTCATGCCGCAAGTGCGCCCGACCGTCCTGCCGACGGTGCCGCGCGTGCTCGAGAAGGTGCACACCGCGGTCTCCGCGAACTTCGCGGCCGCGACCGGCGTCAAGCGGAGGCTTATCGACTGGGCGCTCGCGGTCGGTGCGGAGGTGAGCGCTCTCCGCCAACGGCAGGAGCCAGTTCCGGCCGGTCTCGCGTTCAAGCACCGGTTGGCCGACCGCCTCGTCTACTCGAAGGTCAAGGCGCGGCTCGGCGGACGGCTGCGGGCCGCGATCTCGGGGGGCGCGCCGCTCGCGAAGGAGATCGGCGAGTTCTTCCACGTGCTCGACATCCTCGTCCTCGAAGGCTACGGCCAGACCGAAGAGACGACGGCGTCGAACGTCAACCGGCCGGACCGCTTCAAGTTCGGCACCGTCGGGCCGGCGATCCCCGGCATCGACGTGGCGGTCGCCGAGGACGGAGAGATTCTGATCAAGGGCCCGACGGTCTTCGCCGGCTACTACAACGACGAAGAGGCGACGCGCGCGGCCCTGCCCGGAGACGGCTGGCTTCACACGGGCGACGTCGGCGAGATCGACGAGGACGGCTTCCTCACCGTCACCGACCGCAAGAAGGACATCATCGTCACCGCCGGCGGGAAGAACGTCGCGCCCCAGAACATCGAAGGGCTCCTCAAGGGCATCCCGTGGGTCTCGCAGGCGCTCGTGATCGGCGACCGCCGGCCGTATCTCGTCGCGCTGCTGACGCTCGACGCGGACGAGGTGGCGAAGCTCGACGGGAGCACTGACGCCAATGCGCTCGTCGCGGAGGCGGTCGAGCGCGTGAACGAGAACCTCGCTCACTTCGAGCAGATCCGCCGCTTCGAGATCCTCCCGCGCGACTTCTCGCCGGAGAAGAATGAGATCACGCCGACGCTGAAGCTCAAGCGCCGGGTCGTGGAGAAGAACTTCGCCTCCGAGCTAGAGCAGCTGTACGCCGATCAGTGAGCGTGGTGCGCGTGCACGAGCGCGTGCCCGCGGCCTTTCGAGATCAGCCAGCGGTTCACCGGGAACGCGGCAACCCAGGCGACTGCGAGGGCGAAGGCGAGGCTGCCCCAGAACAGCAAGTCATTGACGCCGGCTTCCATCGCGCCGGGGATGACGAGGATGATCGCGTTATCGACGATCTCCATGATCGTGATCGAGAACGTGTCCGCGGCAAGAGCTATGGGTACGACCGCGGCAAGGGCCAGCCCCGATCGCAGGAGCGGCACGACGGTAAACGAGTAGCCGAAGAGGAACGCCAGGACGATCGCGAGGACGATCGTTTCGAAGTTCCCCCAGCCGAGCGCGGTGCCGATCACGACGCCGAGAACTTCGCCGATTGCGCACCCTGTGAGGCAATGTGTCGTCGCCGACGCGGCAATGCGATTCAGAGACTGCTGGGGAGCGTGCGCGTGAGCGATGCCGGCGTTATAGCCGACGTGCCCCGACCCAGGTCGACGAGTACCAACCGCTGATGCTCGAGATCTTCACAACGTCGCCTGTGTGCGGCGAGTGGATGAACTGCCCGCCGC
>JBKOXM010000201.1:0-16061 GCA_046724925.1 Actinomycetota bacterium
TCGAATCTCCTCACGATCGTCGAGGCGGACTCGCAGTCCCGCGGCGCGGAGTGTGGTCGCGAGCCCCTCGCTCGCCTCTCGCACCCGCGCCCAGCCGCCGTCGCCGCTAGAGATAGGAACGATGACGATCTGGTGCGGAGCCACCGCCGGTGGAAGGCGCAGGCCAGTGTCGTCGCCGTGGGCCATGATCAGGCCGCCGACCAGCCGTGTGCTCGCTCCCCACGAGGTCGCGTAGGCGTACTGCTCCTTGCCGCTGCGGTCAGTGAAGCGGACGTTGTAGGCGCGGGCGAAGTTCTGGCCGAGGTAGTGCGAGGTGCCCGCTTGGAGCGCCTTGCCGTCGCGCATGAGCGCTTCGATCGCAAACGTCTCGACGGCGCCGGGGAAACGCTCGCTTGCGCTCTTCCTCCCGCGCAGCACCGGCATGGCAAGAACCTGTTCGGCCGTCTCGGCGTAGACGTCGTGCAGGATCCGCAGGGCTTCGGCGATCGCCTCGTCTTCCGTCTCGTGCGCGGTGTGCCCCTCCTGCCAGAGGAACTCGGTCGTGCGGAGGAAGAGACGAGGCCGCAGCTCCCATCGCACGACGTTGGCCCACTGGTTGTAGAGCAGCGGCAGGTCGCGGTAGGACTGGATCCAGCGGCCGTACGTCGCCCAGATGACGGCCTCTGAGGTGGGACGGACGACGAGCGGCTCCTCGAGCTTCTTGCCGCCGGCATGGGTTACGACTGCGAGTTCGGGCGCGAACCCCTCGACCAGCTCGCGCTCAAGGTCGAGGACTGCGCTCGGGACGAACAGCGGGAAGTACAGGTTCTCGTGGCCGGTGGCCTTGATGCGTTCATCGAGGGCCCGCTGGATCGCCTCCCAGATGGCGTAGCCGTACGGCTTGATCACCATCGCGCCGCGGACGAGCGAACTCTCCGCAAGGCCGGCGCGGCGAACGACCTCGCCGTACCAGGCTGGGAAGTCGGTTGATTGGCGTGGCAGCGAGTGACGGGACATGAGCTCCTCCGGTCATGGACGTGCCGGCCACGCGAGGCCGGCGAAAGGGACGAGAGTCGTCACGGCGTTCCAGGCCCGAAAGGGCCGGGAACGCCTACGCCGGGACCGGAAGGCCCGCCGGGCAAGCGGGAGCCGACCCGGAGGGATCCGGGCAGCTCACGACAGAGCCACGCACGCGAGCGATCAAATCTTTGCCAGGATACCGTCGCCGCGAGAGGAATCGCCGTACGCGAACGGCGCGACGTCGAGGTCGACCGGCGCCCGACGTTTATCGGTCGGCGCATTGGCACTTTCGTGCTCGGCGCGATAGAGAATCGCCAGTAGCGTGAGAATCGCCTACTTCGTCGACGTCCACGACCGCTTCGACGCCGTGCCGGAGGCGATGAAGGAGATCGGCTCCGTCGACCTCCTCATCGTCGGCGGAGACATCACGACGGCAGGGTCCGCCGACGACGCCGAGGGCGCAATCGAGCAGTGGCGCGGGCTCGCACCCCGGCTTTTCGCGCTTGCCGGGAACATGGACTCCCCAGCGATCGAGGCCCGCCTCGCCGACCTCGGCGTCAATCTCGACGGACGCGGCGTCGTGCTCGACGACGTGGGCGTCTTCGGCGTCTCGGCCGCACCCAGATCACCGCTCCACACTCCGTACGAGCTCGACGACGACGAGATCCAGTGGCGAATCGACGCGGGCTTCGCAGAGGTCAAAGATTCGCGGCACAAGATCTTCTGCCCTCACGCACCGCCGCACGGAACCGCCTGCGACCGCCTTGCCGGCGGCGAGCACGTCGGCAGCACCGTCATCCGAGCGTTCGTCGAGCGAGAACAACCTCAGCTCGTGCTCTGCGGCCACATCCACGAGGCCCGCGGCACCGACACCATCGGCGCTGCACGGATCGTCAATCCCGGCCCCGCCCTAGCCGGGCACTACGCGCTCGTGGAGATCGACGGCCAACTCGAGGTTCGGCTCGACAGTCACTAGGAGGGCTCAGCTCCGTCGCTGTTGCCTGGCGCGACAACCCGCCCAACTGCGCACGTGCTACGCACGCCTGCGTCCGGCCGCTGCCACGGACCGCCTGACCGAGCTACGGGTGTTTGCGCAGTCTCCGCACAGCGCCGCAGCGTGTCCGAATCCGGCCAATCACAGGTGAGCCGCGGCTGTATACCTGTGGCGTGGAGTCGTTCGGAGCGGTCGTCACGACCGGGATCTACTGCCGACCGGGGTGTGGCGCACGTCCCCGCGCCGAAAACCTGAGGACCTATCGGCTCGCCGCGGCCGCCGAGGCGAATGGCTTTCGCGCCTGCTTCCAGTGCCGGCCATACCGCTGGCCGCAGTCAATCAACTGGACCGAGCCGGAACTGGTGTGCCGAGCCGTGCGCCTGATTCTCGACGGCGCTCTCGACCGCGCGAACGAGGAGCGGTTGGGGGCGCGACTCGGCGTATCAGCCAGGCACCTGCGTCGGCTCTTTGCCGCCCACCTCGGGGTGACGCCGGACGGGCTGGCGCGCTCCGCGCGGGCGCACTTCGCCCGGCGCCTACTCGACGACACCGATCTTCCGATGCTCGAGATCGCGCACGTGACCGGCTTCGGCAGCTTGCGGCAGTTCAACCGCGCCTGTCAGGAGATCTTCCGCGCTTCGCCGCGCGTACTTCGGGCGAAGCGCCGCAAGGCCGACCGCCTCGTCGCCGACGGCGGCCTTCCCCTACGGCTGGGGTTTCGAGGACTGCTCGATTGGAGCGCTCTGATCACATACCTCGCGGCGCGAGCGATCCCAGGCGTCGAGCACGTCTCTGAAGCGACCTACCGGCGCACGATCGTCGTCGACGGGGACCCCGCCGTGATCGAGCTCTTCCACGGCGCCGACGACCACCTCGTGCTCGTCGTACACCTGCCGCACTGGGAGGAGCTAACTCATTTGGTCGCTCGCGCTCGCCGGATCGCGAGCCTCGATCTCGACCTCGACGAGCCTGCTGAGCACCTTGCCGGGGACCCGACGATCGGGCCGCTCGTCCGTGCGCGACCGGGGCTTCGGCCGCCCGGGTCGTGGTGTCCCTTCGAGACAGGCGTGCGCGCGATCATCGGCCAGCAGGTGACGGTCGCGGCTGCGAACACGATCACGAAGCGTCTCGTCGAGCGCCACGGCACACGGGTGCGCGGGCTTGGGCAACTCGGCCTCACGCATACCTTTCCGTCGGCGAGGACGCTTGCGGAAGCCGACCTCGCGGGTATCGGACTCACGCGGGCGCGGCAGCAGGCGATCGCCTCATTCGCCCGCGCCGTCGACGACGACGTGATCCGGCTCGACGGCAGCGTGAGCCTCGACAGGCTCACCACATCAATCACCGCGATCGACGGGCTCGGCGAGTGGACCGCCCAATACACGGCTCTGCGGCTCGGAGAGCGCGACGCTTTCCCAATAACCGACCTCGGCCTTCGGCGTGCGCTCGCGCGAGGAGCGGCTTCCTCGCGGACCGACATCGACACTCTCGCCGAGCAATGGCGGCCTTGGCGAGCTTTGGCCGCAACGCACCTCTGGATGGCCGATGCCGCGCAAGCGCCCGCCGCGCGAACACGCGCAGCATGACGTATGGGCAGCCGAGTGCGGTCGCAGACCTGCGGACGTACAAGCTCGTGCCCGGTGGAGGCGAAGCCTTCGATCGCATCTTCAGCGAGGGCGCGCTTCCGATGCTGCAGCGTGCGGGCATTCACGTGGTCGGATACGGGCCGTCGCTCGTGGACAGTGACCGCTACTTCCTCGCGCGCGCATTCGCATCGCGGTATGAGCGCGACGCGCAGCTCGCTGCCTTCTACGGCAGTCACGAGTGGCGCGAAAACTACGACGCGACGGTCATGCAGCTCATCGAGAGCTATCACACGGTGGTGATCCCGCTCACGCCCTCGATCGTCGAAACACTTGACGTCGGCGGCGTTCGTCCGTCGGAGCTGGACGCAGTTGAGTCGCTCCATGAGCTGAACGACTCCTACATTCGCGCGTCCGTCGAGAACGACTCTGGCTGGTACGAGACGCATCTCAGCGACGACTTCGTTTGCACGCTCTCCGACGGACAGCACGTCGACAAAGCACGGTTCATGCAGCGCGCAACTGCAGCGCGTGGCGTAACGGACGTGCGGCACGATGAGACAGACGTCTGCCTCGTGGGCAGCGACGTAGCTCTTGTCCGAGGGGTCCTGCATTGCGCACGCAACGGTGAGCACGAATCGGTCCGTTACACGGGGACATGGCGACTCTGCGACGGCCGGTGGCTGGCAATTGCCGCACAGCTCACGCCCGTCGCTTGACACTTCACTCCCGCCCATGGGCCGCGCAAGAGCCGGAGTCGGCGCCCACAACTCCGGCTCTCGGGCGTGTGTACGGGAAGACCTATTCGAACATGGGCGTCGCCAAGAAAGCTACGAACGCGCCCGTCTCGTCGTCAAAGGCCTGACCGGTAATCCGACCGAAGTCGTCGATGTCGAAGGCGGCAACGAGGACGTCCTCCGTCCCTGGGGCGAGATCGTTGAGATCCGTCATTGCGCCGTCCTGCCACACGAACGCGTGACAGTTGCCGTCGACGTCGCACGATCGGCCCACGACCTTGCCCCAGCTGTTGATGCCCCAGGCGTCGCTCGTGTCGTCGAGAGGTGACGGCAACGTCTCTAGGTCGGCGATACCGCTGTCCTCGCTCCACCGGAATGCGTGCGGGTGGTACTCGCCGCCATCGGCCGCTGAGAAGTTGGAGAAGCCGACGACTTCGCCGTCCTCGTTGATGGCATTGGGCGTGTGCCAGGCGACCCCGCCGAGGTTCCCGATGTCGATCACCTCGCCCCTGTCCCAGAGCACAGCGTGCCTCGCGGTGAACCTTCCGATTGCCTGGTCGCAGATCCCGGAGATACCGACGATCTGGCCTTGGTTGTTGATCGCGGTCGCCGCTCCGGAGTTGTCGTCAGAAAGCAGCGGCAGCGCCCGGATCCGACCCTCGTTCGGCCCCCACACGACGGGACGGAACTGCAGCACCTGCGGCGGTACGCAGGTCGGCTCGTGGACGGTGTTCTCAGCCCAGCCGACGGTCAAGCCCGCGTTGTTCGTACCGGTGGCAAAGCCGTGCGTCCCTCCGAGCGTGGGGAGCGGCGTCATCTCGCCGTTCTGCCACCTGAAGCCGATACACCGGTAGCCGGTGGCGGTCGCGGCGGGGAAGAACGCCGAGCAACTCCAATCTTCGTTGAACGGATCCGGCTCGTCGGTCTGCGAAATGCCGGTGATGACGCCGCGGGTGTTCTTGACCGGCCAGCGCACGACACTATTCGGGCCTCCGAGCGTGCCGAGACGGGTCAGCGCCCCGTTCCGCCACAGCGTCGCCTCGCGCGTCTGGTTGCCGGGCAGGTTGGAGCGACCGGTCACCCAGCCGCGATCGTTGATGCTGAAGCCGGCGCTCGACGACCCGCCGAGCGACGGCAGCTGAGTGATCTCGTAGCGGATGTCGCCGCCAACCTGGCCGGAGACGTTCGGCCCGCCATACGCACCGCCTGCAAGCAGCGCGAACGAGAGAGCCATGAGCGGGATCAGAATCTTCATCAGCCCCTCCCCTGGTTGTCGCGTGCAAGCGCTGATATGCCACCGAGCAACAGCCGAGTGCTGGCCGTTTCCGGACGGGATCAGCGGCGTTTCCGGAACTGGCGGCGCTCGACCCGCTCGGATTCCGGGTTGTCGACCTGGACTCTCCGGCTGGCGATACCGGGCCCACCGTGGGCATGTCGCAAACGCAAAAGCGGCCTGTCACGCCGGAGGTCGCGGGTTCGAGTCCCGTCGTTCCCGTCTCTCGCGACTACGCTGGCCTGATGCGCATCATCACGGACGCTCGGCAGGGCCCGAGCCTCGCGCAGCGACTCGTCATGTGGCTCATGCCCGGTCGGAGTGCCGACATCGAGCGCGAGTCGCGGGAATGGTTCGCCGTCTGCCCGAACTGTGGGCTCGCGCGCAGCTATTGGGACATCGGCGGCGTTCGGTACAAGGCGCGCTCGCGCGGGAAGCGCATTGGTCTGCGCTGCCCGTCGTGCGGCAAGCGGAGCATGCACCGCGTGGAGCGCCGACCGGCCGGCGCCCTGCGATAGCGGCCCGACGCTTAGGCCCGTCCGCGCCGACATCCCGTCGAAGGTCGCACGTTTAGCATGCGGCAATGCGCGAGTTGCGACCGGGCCTGTGGCATTGGGAGGCACCGCACCCTGCGTGGCAGCCGACCGAGCCGTGGAGCGAGAACGTGTCGTCCTACGCGATCGACGATGGGGAGCGGTTGATGCTCTTCGATCCGCTGGCCGTGCCGAGCGAGCTCGGGGACCTCGCGGCAGGTCGCGAGACGGCGATAGTGCTCACTGCGCCGTGGCACGAGCGCGACGCGCAGAGCCTGGTCGAGCGCCTCGGCGTGCCGGTCTACACCCCGCTGCCCGACACTGCGCAGGACCTCATGGACATATACGGCATCACCGCCGAGCAGGCTGGCGACGGCAGTCCCGACGTCGTCTGGCTGCTCCGCGAAAAGAAGGGCGAGGCACGCCTGTACTCGCCCGGCGACCGGCTGCCGTTCGGTGCAGACGTGTTCCCCGGGCACAAGAGAAACGACACCGTGCTCTGGGTGGAGAACCAGCGAGCGGTCATCTCCGGCGACACGCTCGTCGACTTCGGCGAGGGCCTCGAGATCAACGAGAGGTGGCTCCGCCCGGGTGTGACCCGCGAACAAGTCGCCGAAGGGTTACGGCCGCTGCTCGTGAAGCCGGTCGAGCACGTGCTCGCGACGCACGGCGGGCCCACCGACCGGGCGGCCCTCGAGCGCGCGCTCTCCTGACGCCGGAAGCTTGCTCCAGGGGCGCCGACCTCCCATGGGGACGACGGCCGCCGATTTCGACTGCAGCCGCCGGTCTGACCAGATCGACGCGAGCGGGCCCCATTCGGGCCCGCTCGCCGAGATGCGTGGGTTTAGTAAGCCGCGATGCGCCGCCGCTGGTGCCGGATCGCGACCGTGGCCAAGCCGAGGACGAAGACGAAGGCCAGCGTCATTGCCGCGCCGAGCCCGGCATCAGCCCACTGGAAGTCTTGCGACGAAGCCGACACAGTGACCGTCACGGGCACCGACTGGCTCGGGATTTCAATGCTGCGAACGAATGAGCGATCGTCGGGCGAGACGACCAGCGAAGCAACGTGAGTCGCGGTGCCGCGGTAGACCGCACGGTCGTCCGGCGAGACGACCAGTGCCCCGCTGCCGCGGTAGAGCGAGCGGTCGTCGGGCGACAACGTCTGTTTCACGCTCCCGCGGTAAAGCGAGCGGTCGTCCGGGTTCTGTCCCGCTGCGAACGCCGGCGGAGCCGCGACGGCCGCGACGGCGAGGCCGAGAACCAGCGACTTGAGGATCCTGCGCTTCCTGCGGTACATCGTTGCCTCCTTCGGCGTAGAGATTTCGATGTCCACTAGACCGCGCACCGGTTGCAAGCCGGTTACGTGCTGGTTAACGCGGCGGTAAAACCGGGACGGCACTATTCGCGTGAGCGGCACCGTGCTAGCGTCACGGGGCGGAGGAGGACCATGGAGTTTCGGATCCTCGGCCCGCTGGAGGTCTGCAGTAACGGCGGCCGGAAGTTAGACCTCGTCGGCAAGCAGCGGTCGCTACTGGCCGTGCTTCTTCTGCACGCCGACGAAGCAGTCTCCACGGACAGCCTGATCGACGCCCTGTGGGGAGCCGAGCCACCCGACACTGCCGCCAAGGCACTCCAGGTCTACGTCTCGCGCTTGCGGAAGCTCCTCGATCCAGAAGGCCGGGAGCTTCTCGTCACGCGACCGCCGGGCTACGCGCTCGACCTCGCAGAGCACGAGTTCGACCTACACCGCTTCGAGCGCCTGCGAACCGAGGCAAAGCACGCGACTGCCGAGGGCGAGCCCGCCACCGCCGAGAGGAAGCTCCGGGAAGCGCTTTCCCTCTGGCGCGGCGCTCCGCTCGCCGACTGTGCCTTCGAGCCGTTCGCCCAGAGCGAGATCGGGCGCCTGGAGGAGCTGCACCTGGCCGCGATCGAGGAGCGCATCGACGCGACCCTTGCAATCGGCGGCGCCGCCGATGTCGTCGGCGATCTCGAGACGCTCGTCGCGGCACATCCTCTGCGGGAACGCCTGCGCGCCCAGCTGATGCTTGCGCTCTACCGCGACCGACGCCAGGCAGAGGCGTTGGACACATACCAAGCTGCACGACGCGCCCTCGTGGACGAACTCGGAATCGAGCCGGGGCCCGAGCTGCAGGAACTCGAGCGGCGAATTCTGCGTCAAGACCCGGCGCTGGAGCTCCCCGCCGCAGTCCGGTCAACCGAGGAGGACAGCGCAGTGCAAGCGACGACGCCCGGGCGTCGCGCCGCCGGAACGTTCGTCGGTCGCGAGCGCGAGCTCGAGCAGCTCGAGGCCGGCCTCGACGACGCACTCGCGGGGCGCGGCCGCTTGTTTTTGCTCGTCGGCGAGCCGGGAATCGGCAAGAGCCGCCTCGCGGACGAGTTCGCGAGCCGTGCAAAACGACGGGGCGCGAAGATCCTCTGGGGGCGTTGCTGGGAGGCCGGAGGCGCCGCCGCATACTGGCCGTGGGTGCAATCGCTACGCTCGTACGTCCGCGAACGAGATGCCGAGGCACTGAGTCCGCTCCTCGGAGGGCGGGCGACCGAACTCGCGCAGCTCCTGCCCGAGCTTGAAGACCTCTATCCGGACCTTCCCGCTCCGCGGACCCTCGATCCGGACAGCGCCCGCTTCAGGCTCTTCGACTCCGTCACCGGGTTCGTTCGGAACGCGGCCCAGGCGCAGACGCTCGTGCTCGTCCTCGATGACCTGCACGCAGCCGACGAGCCGTCTCTGCTCTTGCTGCGGTTCCTGGCCGGCGAGCTGGCCGAGATCGCGGTCGTCGTCGTCGGGACGTATCGCGAGGAGGAGGCCGCCGAGGACGAGCCCCGGTCCGCAAGCATCTCAGAGCTGCGCCGGCTTCCTTCGCAGCAACTCCGGCTGGGAGGACTTTCCGAACCCGAGGTGGCCTCGTTCATCGAGCTCTCGACCGGTGTCACGCCGCCGGGAGGCCTTTTGAGAGCGTTGCAGACGGAGACGGAGGGAAATCCGCTCTTCGTCGGCGAGGTCGTTCGCTTGCTTGCGTCCGAGGGTCGCCTGACCGAGAGCCCCGAGGTCGGCTGGCGCCTCCCGATCCCACCGGGCCTGCATGAGGCGATCGCGCAACGGCTCCGCCGTCTCTCCAAGGAGTGCCGACGCCTGCTGACGCTTGCGTCCGTGCTCGGCCGCGAGTTCAGCCTCGAGGCGCTCGAGAGGGCGAGCGAGTTGCCAGAGGAAGAGCTGCTCGACGTTCTCGACGAGGCTTTCGCAGCCCGGGTGCTCGCAGAGGTGCCGGGCGCGCTGGGCCGAATGCGCTTCTCACACGCCCGCGTGCGTGAGGCGCTCTACAACGACCTCTCGACCGCACGCCGGGCACGAATGCACCTACGCATCGGTGCAGCGCTCGAGGAGCTCTATCGCACCGATCCCGAGCCGTACCTCGCTGAGCTCGCGCACCACTACTTCCTTGCGGGCCCGGCCGGAGACGTCGAGAAGGCGGTCGGGTACACGTGGCGCGCGGGAGACCAAGCCGTCGCTCTCTTGGCCTACGAGGAAGCGGTGCGCCAATTCAGGATGGCGCTCCGTGCAGTCGAGCGACGCGAGGCCAAGGATGACCGAGAACGATGCGAGCTCTACCTCGCTCTCGGCGACGCCCTGGCGAGGGCTGGGAGCACGCCCGAGGCCAAGGAGGCGTTCCTCGACGCGGCCAAGCTCGCGAGGGCGGCCGGGCTCTCCGAGCATCTCGCCCACGCGGCCCTCGGCTACAGCGGCAGGTTGGTTTGGACGCGAACGTGGGGCGACAAGCACCTCGTCCCCCTCCTCGAGGAAGCTCTCGCGGCTCTCCCCCGGGAAGACAGCGAGCTCCGCGCCCGGCTGCTCGCCCGTCTCGCGGGAGGACCGCTCCGCGACACGCTCGCTCCCGAGCCGCGAGTGGCGATGGCCGACGAAGCCGTCGCAATCGCACGACGCCTCGGAGACCCGGCCACGCTCGCCTATGCGCTCGAGGGGAGATGCGAGACGTACTGGGGGCCGGACGCCCGCGAAGAGCGGCTGGCGCTAGCGGATGAGTTGATCCGAGTTGCGGAGAGCGCGGGCGACTTGGAGCAGGAGTACGCAGGTCGCGACTGCCGCTTCTTCGCATTGCTCGAGGGCGGCGACATCCGGGCCGCTCTTGGGGAGCATGAGGCTGCGCGGCGGCTGGCGCATGAGCTACGCGAGCCGGCTCGGCTCCGGATCGAGGCGACGAGAAGCGCCAACCTCGCGCTCTTCGAGGGAAGATTCAAGGAAGCAGAGCAAGCAATTCAGGAGGCCCTCGAGCTGAGCCGGCTTGCGCCGAGTGCGAACGCAGAGCTGGCGTTCGATCTCCAAATGTACGCCTTGCGCCGCGAGCAGGGCCTCCTCGACTCGCTCGTGGAAACCATCGAACGCGCGGTTGACGACCATCCCGGTTATCCGGTCCTCCAGTTCATCCGCCTCGATATCCTCATCGAGCTTGAAAGGGAGCAAGAGGCCCGCGCGGCGTTCGACGCAATCGCTGCGGACGAGTTTCGGCTCTTCCTCGACGAGCAGTGGCTGATCGGTATGAGCTTCTTGCCCGAGGCCTGCCGTTACCTCGAAGACGAGGACCGCGCGTCGCGGCTGTACGACGTTCTCCGTCCGTACGGAAGCCACAACACAGTCGCGGTTCCTGAGCTCTGCCGCGGATCCGCCTGGCGCGGCCTCGGGATCCTGGCCGGTGTCATGTCCGAGCCGGAGCGGGCTGCCGAGCACTTCGAGGCTGCTCTGGAGATGAACGCGTCGATGGGCTCACGACCGTGGGTCGCGTACACGGAGTACGACTACGCGTTCATGCTCCTCGGCGGGGACGCGCCCATCGATTCGGCCAGGGTCGAGGAGCTGCTCGCCTCGGCGCAGGCGACCTGCGATGAGCTAGGCATGACGGCGCTCGCAGCCAAGATCACGGCCCTTCTGGACACTGAGCCGGGCGGGATGTCCGGGCCTCGCAGAGTCGCACACCCTTAGCTCGGCGGCGTGGCCGGCGGGCGAGCTCTGGGCGGTCAGGCGTTCTCGGCGCGGCCGGAGGCCGCGGTCGCGCCGAGGCGCTGGACGTGACTCTCGCCTCCACGCCGAGCGTAAGTACCGCAGCTCACGTTGATCTCACGGACGGCTGGCATCCGAAAGCGGCTCCCGGACGAGATCAGCGAGCGCCGGCGGAATGGCTTCATGCACCACCCGCCGCTGGAGCGGGGCGAGAGACGGCGCGGCGCGCAATCCTGGACCACATCGGGCCGCCGGGCGACAAGCCGGCGAGAATCCGCCCGCGCGACCGAGAGCAACCGGGCGGGAGGACGTGGCTCGCGAACAGGTCGCCGAGGACTTTCGCCCGCTGCTCGAGCTCCCGGTCGAGCACGTGCTCGCGACGCACGGCGGGCCCACCGACCGGGCCGCCCTCGAGCGCGCTCTCTCCTAGAACCTAGGCCGTGTCGACCGCACCCAGGCCGAGCCACGAGGCCAAGTCGTCAAGCTCGGCCTGCACGGCCTTCGTCATCGTACGAGTGAATTTCAGGTCCTCGTGAATCGCGTGCACCCGCAGCACGGACGCCTTGCGGTCGGCGGTTGCATCTAGCTTCCCGACCAGCCGGTCGTGGTGGAGCACCGGGAGGGCGTAGTAGCCCCAGCGGCGTTTCGCCGCAGGCTTGTACATCTCGAGCACGTACTCGAAGTCGAACAGCTCTTGGGCGCGCGCCCGATCGTGAATCAGCCGGTCGAACGGAGACAGCAGCGCCGTTCGTCCCTCGAAGTCCTCGCCGAGCGCGGCTGGGTCGACGCGCCACTCGCCTTTGATGCCCTGGACTACGGCGGGCTCGCCGGCCTCGCCGACGTCGATGGGCTCGACCGGCATGGCAGTGGTCTTCCGCCGGGCGATCCCGAGCGAAGCGAGCCGCCGCTCGTTCTTCATCCATCCGGCCTCGTCGACTGAAGGGACGACGACGTCGGCCGGGTACACGCGCTCCGCCAGATCCCAGACCCGCTCCCGCCCGACGCGCCCCGCGATTGCGACCTCGCCGCGCATCATGAGGCACTCCAGCATCTGGGTGACGTTGCGATTGTTGGTCCAACCGGTCGAGCCCCACGGCACCACGGACGTGTCGGGGATGTCGCGCGAGGTGAGCGGCCCGGAGCTCTTGAGCCGTTTCAGGATGTCCCGCCGGAAGGAGTCGTTGCCGCTTAGCCACTCGCGCGTGCGCTCCCAAGGCGGCCAGACGGCCGCGTCGGCGAGGTAGAGGCCGAGGTCGCTCATCGGCCGAACCAGCGCGCCGTGCTCGAACAGAGAGCGATCCCGCTCCAACGCCACCTGGAGGTGGGCGGGTTGATACGCCGAGCCAAGGCGGCTCCAGGCCACGAGGTCCGCGCTAGGCGCGATGGCGGCAGTCGGATCGATCTGAAGCAGCGTCAGCCGCTCGACGACCTCCAGCAGGTCTGTTGGCCGAGGGGCGTCCAGCAGCTGCGCGCGGACCGCGATGCGCCGAGCCTGCGCCTTGGTGAGCCGGTGCACGGACGGCAGGCTACGTCAGGGTGTCGGATCAAGGCTTCACCGCAGTCACGCGCCCCGGATCAGACGCCGACACCGTCGGCGAAGACGTTTAGCCCTTGTCGTACTCGTCGTGGCGGCGGAACCACGGACCAGTCTCGTTGCGTCCTTTCGGTGCCCGGTCGAGCCACTGGTACATGCCCCACAGTGCGTCTACGCCGCGGGCGTAGGCGGAGTACGTGTGGTAGACGATGCCGCCCTCGAGCGCGAACGCGCTCATTCCGGGCGTCTCCCGCGTGTACGTCGCGGCGTCCGTTCCAACCATCTCTGCGAAATCGACAACCGGACCTTCGCTTGCTTCCAGTAGCGGCGTTACGTCCATCGAACGGAAGTTGTATTCGACGGTCCCCTCGCGCTGTTGCTCCTCGGTGTGCGAGGCGTGGAAGTCGTAGTTGAACTCGCTGCCGAAGGAGGACGCCCAGGGAAAGCTCCAGCCCATCCGGCGCTTGTATGCCTGCAGCTTGTCGAGCGGTGCGCGCGAGACGGCAGTCATTGCGACGTCGTGGTTCTCGAGATGGACGGTCAGGCCGTTGAAGCCGTCCGCGATCGCCGAGCAGGCCGGGCACCCCGCCGTGTACTCGGGCCCGAACATGAAGTGGTAGACCAAGAGTTGGGAGCACCCTCGAAACAGGTCGGCCAGCGACGCGGTGCCCTCCTCGGTTTCGAAGCCGTAGTCCTTGTCGATCCGAATCCACGGGAGCTCCTGCCGCCGGCGCGCGACCTCGTCACTGCGACGGGTCAGCTCCTTCTCGGCCTCGAGTAACTCAAGCCGTGCTGCAAGCCACTCCTCAGGTGTGCCTGTCTTGTGCTGCGTCATCGCGATTCCCTCCTTCTTGCACCAGGGGCCGGAGCCCAGTCGTTGACGATGGCGCGATGCTCAGCCGCCGGATGATGTCGAGCGCGCCATGATCGCCTCGAGACGTTCGAGGCTCGCGGCGGGCCACAAGGCCTTCGTGTCGTAGTAGACGTCGAAAGCCGGCGTCTTCTCCGGAAGCGTGACCCACCTCAGCTTTGACCGAGTGAAGATGTGAACGTCGGGGGTGATGCCCGACGGGTCATCCAGTGTGCCGCCGCGAACGAACCGGATTCCGGGATGCGTGTACTGACTGAAGACCGCCACCTGGCAGCCTGGACAGCGGAAGATGCGCTGCTTGCTGCCATCGTCGCGAGGCACGTCGACCGGCTGCGGAACGCCGGCGATCAGTTCCACTCGGTCGGTCTCGATCAGCAGGTTGATGACAAAAGCGCTTCCGGTCTGCCGCTGACAGTTCAGGCAATGACAGCAATGCGTGAAGAGGGGATCGGATATAAGTCGGTAGCGGACCGTTCCGCAGGCGCAGCCACCCTCACGTGTGGCCCTCATGATCTCTCCTCGAGGAGAAGTGACAGAGCCTCGACTGTACTCCGCTCTCTGAGGGCTGCGTCAGAGGCTGGACGTGAGTAGAGGCCTATCAGCCCACGGAGGGGCGCGCCTACAGCTCCTCGATCGTCCGGGTAGCAGCGAAGCGGTCGCGATTGCGGGTCGGCTCGATTTTTCGGGCACGACCAGGGTTCCGCAGTGGGCTTCGTAGCTGCCGTCCTCGGTCACGTAGTCGCAGCGCTCGATCAGGTCGCCGGCCCGCGCGCCGGTCGGCACCGAGACCGGATCGGCCCCAGTGCCGAACCGAAGGTACGCGAGCCCGACGACGACGAGCGCGATCAGCGCGAGCGCGACGACGCGCCCAGAGCCAAGGATTCGAGGCGAGGGGCTTCCATGGCCCGTCCTTTCGTCGTCGAGTTCATAACCCGACGCTAGGAGGCCGTCGCGCGCGGGCGTCGTCGTCGCGAGGCCGGATTCGAGCTTGGACCCCGCGACGATTTCGACTCCTACTTCCGAACGAGTGACCACCACCCATCACGAGCCGCTGTCGAGCGCGTAGCCGCTCTCGATCAACCAGTTGGAGCCCGAGTCGACGAGGTCAATGCGGATGTCGTTCAGTCCCCGGAGCGTCGCCGAGCCGTTGGAGCCATCGACGGAGATGGAGGCGCCTTCGTCGGCTGCGTCGTTGAGCCTGTCCCGGCCGACGCGCGTGGCGATCGTGTTCATCGCGGCGGTGCAGGATGTGCCGAGCTCGCTCCTCGCCTGGGCGGTGAGCTGAGCACAGGCTTTCGTCGTGTCACCACTCGCGAGCGAGCGCAGGTAGGTATCGGTTGTCTCGCTGATTTTGGATTCGGGACCGCCGCTGCCCACGCCGCAACCGGCGAGCATCACGGCAGCAACGGTGAGGAGCGCGGTCGTGCCGATCAGGGAAAAAGAGCGCGTCATCGTTGGTTCTCCTTGGGTTCAGGCGTCGCGTCTGGCGGTGTGCCAGGCGCCGGCGAGCAGCGGGATGACGATCCACGCGATGATCGCGAGGGCTGCGACGGTGGGTGAGACGGAGTCGTTCGTGCTGCCGGGCTCGATTCGGCGGAGCGCCGCTGCGACCAGGACCGGGTCGAGCTTGCCGGTCCCGACCAGAAGCGGAGTCAGGATGAATTGCCAGGCGAGCACGAGACCGATCGCGACCCGCCCGCTCAGGAGCGAGCCGACGCCAACCGCGAGCGCGAAGCCGGTGAGCAGGGCGAGACCGAGCCAGCCGGCGTACTCGACCATCAGCAGTGCGCCCGGCTCCGGTTCGCTGCTGGGCAATGCGACCGATGCCACGGAAGCGATCACCGCGGCCGCGAGCAAATAGGGGACGAAGAAGAGGATCCCGCCAGGGAAGCGGACGCCGAAGAGCGCGATCCGCGAACGGCCGGTCACGACGAGCTCGCGGAAGACGCCTGCGCCGGCGTCGCCGCCGCCGGCGGTCACTCCGACCATGATCGCCGCGACCATCCCGACCTGGGCGAGGAACTCGTACGTGCTGCGGAAGTTCGTGATTCCGCCGGCGGGGCCGGCGTTGTCCGGGTCGACGGCATGCTGCAATGTCAGCACGGCGTAGCCCACGACGACCGGCGCGACGACCAGTACCAGCGTCGACCAGAAGAGGCCGCGGCGTCTGCGCAGCTTGATCAGCTCCGCACCGACCATCGCGCTCCAGGGGATGGCCGGACGGGCAAGGGCCCTCGTGACAGCGGTCATTCGCCCTCTCCAAGACGCTCGGTGATCTGCAGGAAGCGCTCCTCGAGGGAGGCGCTCTGCGGATCGAGCTTGTGTACGACGATGCCCTTGGCGGTGAGCCGTCGGTTCAGCTCACCTGCAGCCTCCTCGGTTGTCAGCTCGAGGTCAGATGCGAGCGTCACGCGGATGCCGGTGCCGTTGCGCTCGATCGACCCGACCGCCGCATGGCCGGCAAGAACGGCGTGCGCACCGACCTCGTCCGGCGTGCCGATCAGC
>JBKOXM010000217.1:0-4619 GCA_046724925.1 Actinomycetota bacterium
GCCGAAGGACGATCACGGAGGCAACTGCGGGACGCCGATTCCGGAGATGTGATCGAGGAGAGCCTCAGGCGGTCGCGCCCGCAGCGTCACCTCGAGCAGGACTCGGCCAGTCGAAGGGCCGCGTCGTTTCCTGAGCGCTCGGATTGCGTGCACGAGCTGGCGGACTCGCTCATAGCTCGGGCGCTTTCGCCCCTGACGCTCCGCCAGTTCGCCGACCTGACGCGAGACCTCGGCGATTGGGTCTCGGCCGTTGTCAAATCGGGCGATCGCCTCGAGAAGTCGTGGCGTCAAACGGGTCGCGAACCGCACCGTTCAACAGTGGCAGGTGACCCCTCGCCGGTCCGTGCCCACACTGTGCCGTCTCTGCAAGTGACAAGTTGTCACAAGCAGGTCTGAGCTACTGGACCTCGAGGAGCACAATGCGGGAGGGCGAAAAGCCGCGCTGCGAGAGCGGCGGGACGCAGCCCCTCAGACTGCGGTGAAGCGTGACGTACCTGACGCCAAGGGGCCGCAACTCGTTCCGGAGCCTCACGACCTTCCCCTCGCAGGCCAGTCGCCGCAGCCGCCGCAACAACGAATCCGCCTCGGGAGGAGCGGTGGTCGAATACCCGGCGGGGCGCTCACGTGGCGCCTGCATCGCGTAGTAGAGGTACACGCTTCCGTCTTGCCGGTCGGGCAGGTAGATCGGCAGCTCGAGCAGACGCCCTTCGGGCCGGTCGGCCAGCGCCGCATACGACCTGTTGTGCTCGTCCGCCGCCGTCGGCTTGTACACCGAGACGTGCAGATCGAGCAGGAGCAGCGGGACGAGCAGGGCGACCGCGGCACGCGGGTGAACGTGTTCGGCGGCGAGCGCGACCAGTGCGGCCAACGCGAGGCATGCGACGGGCATGAGTCGTTCCGGCACCCGCGTGTGGTGCAACCCAGGGAGATGACGCCAGATCGGCTCGTACAGCGGCGTCGTTGCGCCGAGCGCCGCGACGACGGGCACGACGACGCCGAGCCCGAGTGCGAGGGCGAGCCGCGGCGCCTCGCGTGCGAGTAGGACCAGGCCTGCGAGCGCGACAAGGGGGGTCAGCCAGCCGAGGAACACGAAGCTCTCGAGCCCATGACGAACGTCGCGCGCGACGAAGTCGGCCCAGTCGGCGGAATAGCGCTCGACCTGCGCGAACGAGCGCCCGCCCGTCCCGACGGAACCCCGAATCGAGCCGGCATAGACGACGACACCGGCTCCTAGCGCCAGCGCGACGGCGGCAAGCGCGCCGCGCCGCTTCGCGCGCTCGCGCGGACGCGCATACGCGTACAGGAGGTAGAACGGGATTGCGCCGAGCGCGAGATGCACCTGTCCGGAGAGCGGGATCGAGGCGAGCGCGAGTGCCGAGCCCACGAGCCACCCTCGTTCGAGGAACCACAGGGCCAACGGAAGCAGCATCGCGGTTGGTGCGATCAAGTGGCCGGCCGCGCTCTGCCCGACGAGGTAGGGCGCGAGCGCGAACGCCAAGCCGCCGACGATCGCCGAGCCCGTCCGCAGCTCGAGCTCTCGCAGCCAGAGGGCGGCAAACGCCCCCGCGCCGAGATAACAGAGGAGGACGAACGCGTTCCAGGCCCCGACGGTGTCAAAGCCGGCCTCGAGCGGCCAGTACACGAGCGAGAACGGCCAAGCGGCGAAGTTCACGCGCGGCTCGGACTCAGGCTGGAAGCTGTACGGGTCGCGCCAGGGCGGCTCACTCTGCGCGAGCAGGTGTCCTGGTAGCCAGAGGCGGTAGGCGGATTGGAGGTGATCCCCGGGCGCGGCTTCGCCGTTCCCGCGTAATCCCTCGGCCATGAAATGCGAGCCCGACTCCTTGACAGCGGGCCATGTGGCTGCCAGGCCCGCCGCGATGTAGAGCGCGCAGGCGAGGGTTAGAGCGCCCGCGCCGCTGCCAAGAGCTCGTCGAAGTCCGGCACCTCGCCGTCCGCGTAGCGCCATGCGCCGCGGACCGTACCGTCCGCCGCGAGGAGAAACGCGGCCCGCTCGGCGACGTCCCCGTAGCCGTAGTACTCCCGCGCGACCCCGAAGGCGTGCGTCGCGTCGGCGTTCCAGTCCGAAAGCAGCGGGAAGTTCAGGTCGAGAGCCTGCGTCCAGGCGATGTGCGACCAGGGCGAGTCGCGTGAGATCGCGTAGCGGTCGAGGCCCACCGCGTCGAACTCTTCGCTCCTGTCACGCAGGAGCTCCATCTCGTTCGTTCAGGTGCCGGACCAATCGAAGAGATAGAACAGGAGCAAGGCCGGGCGCTCGGCCACGAGCTCGCGGAGCAAGACGCGCTCGCGCGGAGTCGTCCAGACCTCGACCTCCGGGATCGTGGAGCCGACGGCGAGCACGGCGCCACCCTAACCCGGTCAGAGTCGCGGATGGACACGGTCCGAGAGACCCGACGGACCCATTTCGGTGCGAGAGGCGTACTAGCGGCATCAGATCCCGACGAAAGGGCGTCGATGAGCAGGCCGCTCGCATCCATCCTCCTCGTATCGGTTCTCGGAACGCTTGCCGCCTGCGGCGGCGCGACCGACCCGGTCTCGCTGGAGCCGTTCTCGGTCGCCCAGGGTGGGGGCGGTGTCGGGCCGCTCGTCGGCTTTTCCGGAGATCGGATCAGCTATCGGCTGCCGGCCGGAATCGCGTCGGCAGATGGTCGACTCTTCTACGTCGCCTCGCCGGGCAGAAGCGCTACCGAGCTGCGACGCTACGACCGCCGGACAGGTGAGATTCTGAAGCATACGAGCGTGCATGGCGGCTGGACGCTCGGCGGAGTCTCGGCGAGCGGGCGCTTCGTCGCGCTCGCGGCGCCCGGCACCAAGCGCTCGAAGATCCTCGTGCTGGACACGAGCCAGGGGACGAGGCGGATCGTGACACTCCGTGGCCGGTACGACGCAGAAGCACTGTCGCCTGACGGACGCGCGGTCTACCTGGTGCACTGGCACGGGCCGTCGCGGTACAGCGTCCAGTACTACGACCTCCAGCGCTCGCGCCTCCAGCCGGCGACGCTGAGCATGAAGGGCCAGTACGTGGCTCCGGTCATGACGGGCTCGCCGGCGGGAAGCATCGCCACTGCCGACGGCCGCTGGCTCCTGACGCTGTACCTGAACACGAACGCGGGCAGGGCCTTCGTGCACGCGCTCGATCTCGCCGGCCGCACCGCGGTCTGCATCGTCCTCCCAGGGGAGGGCGAGAGACTCGGTGCGCTGCGCTCCTACGCGCTCGCCGCGAGCCCCGACGGAAAGCGCGCCTACGCGGCCAATCCCGCCCTCGGCTTGATTGCGGAGGTCGACCTCGAGCAATCCGGCGTCAGCACGCAGGTGCAAATGCCGACGTCGCGAACCACGGCGACGGTGAGCGCGCTGTCGCACGGCGGACGGGTCCTCTACGTGTCAGCCGGCTCCAAGCTGTGGGCGTACGACACGGCGTCCTTGCGGCTGCGTGGGCCCTATGACGCGCACGGCCGCGTCACCGCGCTCGCATTCAGCCGAGGCGGCGACACGCTCTACGCAGTTCGAGGCGACGGACGGACGGTCCCGTTGGGCGCCGCGAACGGCACGGAGCTCAAGGCCTAGGAGGGCTTCGCTGCGAGCGTCCGGCCCGCTACGCCGCCACGGCAGCGGTCTCCGTCGCGTTCGCGATCTCACGCGCGACCTCGACGATATCCCGGTTCGCGTTGAAGATCCGCAGCTGCTGATCGGCGCCGTTTCCGCGCGACAGGATCTGTCGGACCCCCTCGAGCTCGCGGTCCGAGCCCAGCTCGCGTGCGTGTGGCTCGATGTCCCGCAAAGTCCGCCGGACGAGTTGCGCCACCGCCACCCGGTTCCGACGGCCGGTCGCGAGGTCGATCACGGGCGCCTCGAGCCCGTAGCGGCCGGCGAGCCATTTGTTCTCGGCGATCAGCGTTCGGTGGTACGACGGGACCTGGGCGCCCCGGTCGAACTGATCGGCCAGTGACTTGACCAGGGCCTGGCAGTACGCCGTGATCGCGATCGCATCCTCGACGAGAGTGACCGCGTCGCAGATCCGAATCTCGATGGTGCCGAGGCGCGGATGCGGCCGGACGTCCCACCAGATGTGCGTGTAGTCCGCGATGCACCCCGTCTTTTCGAGCTGCCCGACGACCTCTGCATAGTCGCTGTAGCTGCCGAAGCGAGGCGGGATCCCGGAGCGGGGAAACGCGGCGAAGACCATTTGCCGCGTCGATGACAGGCCCGTCGGCTCGCCACGCCAGAACGGAGAGGACGCGGAGAGGGCGAGCAGAGGGCCGAGCTGAACGCCGAGGCCGTTCACGATCTGAATCGCCTTGTCCGGGTCATCGATCGCGACGTGGACGTGCATTCCGAAAATCAGCTCGCGGCGGGCCACGTACTGCATCTGGTCGACGAGGCTGCGATAGCGATCGCGGGCGGTAATCCGCTGGCGCTCGAACAGGCTGAACGGATGCGTGCCCGCCGAGCCGAATCGCAGGCCCTGGTCACGGGCGATCCCTCCGACATAGGCCCGCAGCTTCCGGAGCTCCTCGCCCGCGTCGGACGCGTTGCGGCAGACGGGCGTGGCGATCTCGATCACCGACTGCATTAGCTCGGGCTTGATCTGAGCCTCGAAC
>JBKOXM010000207.1:0-5730 GCA_046724925.1 Actinomycetota bacterium
ATCAGCGAGCATGGAACCAACCTTGAGGCTACTCGGGGTCTCTGCGACCCTACGAGGCTCGCCCCGCGTCGTGCCATGAGGGTCCTCGTCTTCGCTCTGTTCGCTGCGCTCGCGGCGCCTGCCGCGGCTCTCGGCGCGCCCACGATGATCGTGCGCGAGCTGCCGGTAGCGGGCGGTCGCTCTCTCGCGTCCACGGGCTCGCCGCGCTTCGACGTCGTTGGGCTCCACTGGCGTGGCGAAGGGCGCGTCTGGTTCAAGACGCGATCGGTGGGCGGCCGGTGGAGCGGCTGGCGGCGCGCGATGCCTGAGGGCGAGGACCTGCCCGACCGCTCGAGTGCCGAGGCGCGTTCGAGGCGGGGCTGGCGGCTCGGGAATCCGTACTGGACCGGAGCCTCGAACGGGATCGTGTATCGAACGCGTGGGCGAGTGACGCGGCTGCGCGGCTATTTCATCCGCAGCACGCCTGACGCGGTTCCTCCTCGGCGACTGTCGATTGCGGGCTCGCCGCTGATCATTCCTCGCCGGTCGTGGCAGGCGAACGAGGCCATCAGCAAGGCGGCTCGCTATGCGGCGGCCGTACGCTTCGCGGTCGTCCACCACACAGCCGGGTCGAACAGCTACACGCCGGCCGAGTCTCCCGCGATCGTGCGCGCCATTCAGCTCTACCACGTGCGCGGAAACGGCTGGAACGACATCGGTTACAACTTCCTGGTCGACAAGTACGGACAGGTCTTCGAAGGCCGCCGCGGCGGTGTCGACCGGAACGTGATCGGCGCCCACGCCGAGGGCTTCAACACCGGGTCGGTCGGCGTCGCGGTCCTGGGCAACTACAACGCCGCCTCGCCATCCGCCGTCGCCCGTGCCTCGCTCGAGCAGTTGCTCGCGTGGCGTCTGGACGTCGCCCACGTCGATCCCCTCTCGACGCTGACCTGGCTTTCCGGTGGGAATGCACGCTTTCCGGTGGGGTCGCCAGTCGTCCTGCGCGCGGTTTCGGGACATCGCGACACGGGTTCCACGGATTGTCCCGGCGCGCGTTTCTACGCCCAACTGGGCACGCTTGCCCGCAATGCGGCGATCGCCGGCGCGCCCAAGCTCTACGACCCTGCGCGCCGAGGTGGGCTCGGCGGTCCGATTCGCTTTACGGCTCGCCTTTCGATTCCGCTTCCCTGGACCGTCATTGTTGCGGACGAAGCGGGAACTCAGGTCGCTCTCGGCTCCGGTAACGGCAGGGCCGTCGACTGGACGTGGGACGCGACCGGGATCGCGAGCGGCGGGTTCACGTGGACGATCGAGGCTGGGCCGGCTGTCCGTGCAGCCCGTGGCCGGATCGGCGCTGTGGGAGCTCAGCTCACGATCTCGAGCGTGCGCGCAAACCCGACCACGATCACGCCGAACGGTGACAGCCGCGCCGACACGAGCACGATCAGCTACGTGCTCAGTCGGCCCGCGACGGTAACCGCCACCTTGCTCGATGCCACTGGGGCCCAGCTCGCAACGCTCTTCTCGGGAGCTCGGCCGAGCGGGCGCAACTCCTTCCGCTTCACCGCGGCCGGCGTTCCTGACGGGTCCTTCCTGATCGTACTCAGCGCAAAGGCGGGAAACCGCGAGGTGCGCACGAGCGTGCCGGTGATCGTCGATCGGACCCTGGCGGCCTTTCGCGCGAGCCCTCAGTTCTTCTCCCCGAACGGCGACGGCCGGCTCGACCGCGTCCACTTCACGTTCGTGATCACGAGCCGCGTCGAGGCGACGATACGGATCTATCGCGCCGGAAGGGTGGTCGCGACGCCGTTTACCGGGCTGCTGGACGGCGGCTCCATGGACCTCCCGTGGGACGGGCGCGTTGCGGGCCGCTCGCTCGCGGACGGGCGCTATCGCGCCGGGATCGCGGTGGCCGGACCACTGGGGACGCGACTTCAGGAGGCTCGGTTCACGGTCGACACTCGACGGCCCACCCTGCGGCTGGTCTCGTTGCGTGAGCTGCGCTTCTGGGTGAGCGAGCCGGTGCAGCTGAGCGTCTACGTCAACGGCGCGTCCACACCGATCGTGCAAGCGACGAGCGCCGGCAACGTGCGCGTGGCCTATCCGTCTGGTGTCCGGAACGTGCGTGCAGTCGCGTGGGATCGAGCGTTGAACCGCAGCGCATTCATCCGCGCTCCGTAGGAGGGTTTGGCGGAACGTCGCTCGTCGGCAGGGTGCGATGGTCGTTCCGAGGCAAGGACGCAGGGAGCGTTCGTATCCGTCGATACGGGCGCGACTGAGGACGCGGCCTCGCGGCGATCCAGCGCGGTCTGACGACTCAGCGTTGCGTTTCGTCAAGCCCTCCTCCGACCCACGCGTCGTAGGCGCGCTCGAGGTGCGCCAGGACTGCGGCGAGGAGCTGGGCCCGATCGATGGTTCGTCCACTCTCGACGCGGAGCGATGTCGCCGGCGTGTCGACCTCGGTTGGGAGCCCGTGTTGCTCCTGGTTGACATTGACGCCGATTCCGAGCACGACGCGACCCTCGCGCGCTTCGGCCAGGATCCCGGCGGCCTTCCGACCGGCCAGCAGGACGTCATTCGGGAACTTGACCTCCGGTTGAAGACCGGTGAGCTCCGCGATCGCAGCGCCGACGGCGTCCCCGGCAACCAACGAGAGCTCAGGCAGACGCTCGGTGCTCACCGGTGGAGCGAGCACGATCGACATCAGCAGGCTTGTTCCGGCCGGGGCCAGCCACTTCCGGCCAAGCCGCCCGCGTCCTTCGGTTTGCTCGTCGGTGACGGCGACGGCACCCTCGGAGGCGTCCTCGGGAAGCAGACGTTGAGTGGAGGGACAGCGCGCGGCGTAGAGGTACTGATGTCCGAAGCGGCCGCGGAGGAGGGGGAGCACGGCCTCGGGCGTGACGGAATCGGTCACCGCCTCAGCGGCTGGCGCCGGTGGAACGCATGCGCCTCGTACACTAGGCCGCTGTGCAACCACTCGGCCGAAAACGCCGTCCAATCACCCGACCGCTCCGGGCAGACCCGCCGCTGCGGCACGAAAGGCTGAGTGACGCGATCCTGGTCAAGCGATCGAAGGACGGCGACCGCCGTGCACTGGCCGTTCTGTGCGAACGCCACGCGCCGAGAGTCGAGCGTCTCTGTCGGTACGTCCTCGGTGACGGGGAGGATGCGCGCGACGCCGCCCAGGAGTCGCTTGTGAAGCTGTGCGTTCGGGTGCCGCAGTTCCGCGGGGAATCGCAGTTCACGACGTGGTTGCACCGGCTGGTCGTCAACACCTGCCGCGACGCCGCGGAACGAACCGCGGCGCGTCGGTGGGAACCTTTGTTCGACGACCGGCGGGAGGCGCGCGACGGCGATCCGCAGCTCGCGGTCGAGGCCGGCGAGCTTCGATCGAGCCTCGACGCGGAACTTGCGGAGATCCCGCCGGAGCAGGCTGCGGTCGTCGTGATGAAGGACGCCTTCGGGTACTCCTTCGAGCAGATCTCGTCGGCCCGCGGTCTTCCGGTCGGGACCGCGAAATGTTATGCGCACCGGGCCCGCAATCGGTTGCGCGCACGTCTCGAAGAGCGCGCGGCGTGAAGACGCCGCTGGGACGGGCGGAGATCGAGGAGATCCTTCCGCACCGAGATCCGTTCCTGCTGCTCGACGAGGTACTCGAGCTCGAGCCCGGGTCGCGCGTCGTTGCGCGAAAGGCGGTCCGGGACGACGAGTGGTATCTAGCGGGCCACTTTCCCGGTCGCCCGATCATGCCGGGTGTTCTGATGGTGGAAGCGCTTGCTCAGGCGGGGGCGGTGGCCGTTCTCGCCGAGGAGGAGAATCGAGGCAAGCTTGCGCTTTTCGCGGGAATCGACGACGTGCGCTTCAAGCGGATCGTCGAGCCCGGCGACGTGCTCACGCTCGTGTGCGAGCTCGAGGCTGTGCGTGGGCCGATCGGCCGCGGGAAGGCCCACGCGACCGTGGGTGACGAGCTGGCCGTGCGCGGAACGCTGACGTTCGCGGTCTCTGACGAATGATTGCGCGCTCGAACGGCCTCCCGGTGTCGATCACCGGCCTCGGCACCTACGCGCCTGAACGCGTGCTCACGAATGACGAGCTCGCTCAGATGGTCGACACCTCCGATGAGTGGATCACCGAGCGCACTGGGATCAAGGAGCGGCGGATCGCCGCGCCCGAACAGGCGATGACCGATCTCGCTCTCCCGGCGGCCCGCCAGGCCCTCGACCGGGCGGGGGTGGACAGTGCCGACCTTGATCTGATCATCGTCGCGACCGTGACTCCCGACATGATGTTCCCGACGACCGGCGCGCTTCTGGGGGACATGCTCGGGGCTCCGGACGCGGCGGCGTACGACCTGCTCGCGGGATGCACCGGCTTCGTGTACGCGCTCGCGCAGGCCTACGCGATGATCGCGGCCGGGCTCTCGGAAAGGGCCCTTGTGGTGGGCGGGGACGTCCTCTCGAAGATCCTGGACTGGAGCGACCGCTCCACGATCGTGCTCTTCGGCGACGGCGCCGGCGCGGTCGTGCTCGAGCGGGTGGCGGACGGCGGCTTCCGCGGGTTCGAGCTCGGCGCGGACGGCGGGGGTGGAGAGCACCTGTGGCTCCCGGGCAGCGGCTCCCGCAAGTTCGAGGATCCGGACGGACTGGTGAAGATGAACGGGCGGGAAGTGTTCAAATTCGCCACGCGAGTAATGGTCACGTCGGCGGAGGCGCTCTTGGACAAGACGGGATGCTCGATCGATGAGGTGGACGTATACGTCCCTCACCAGGCAAACGTGCGGATCATCGATTACGCGGCGAGGAAACTGGGCGTGCCGAAGGAGAAGATCGTCGTCAACGTCGATCGGTACGGCAACACGTCCTCGGGCTCGATTCCGCTTGCGCTTGCAGATGCCGCGGATGACGGCCGGCTCAAACCGGGGGCCCTCGTGCTGATGACCGGAATGGGTGCCGGTCTCACCTGGGGTTCGAGTCTGATCGAATGGACAGAGGAGTTTCGATGAAGAAGGTTGCATTCATGTTTCCCGGTCAGGGGTCGCTCGAGGCGGGAATGGGCCGCGAAGTCGCCGACGCCGTTCCGGAGGCCATGGCGGTGTTCGAGGAGGGCAGCCTCGTTTCGGGCCTCGACCTCAAGACGCTCTGCTTCGAGACGCCGCTCGAGCAGCTCGTCGAGACCGACATTCAGCAGCCCGCGCTTGTCGCCACGAGCCTTGCGATCAACCAGGCGATTCGAGCGCGGGGGATCGCTCCGGATTACGTCGTCGGCCACTCCGTGGGCGAGTTCGCCGCGCTCGCCGCGGCCGAGTCGCTCACGCTGGGAGATGCGATCGGCCTCGTGCGCGAGCGGGGGCTTGCAATGGCTGCCGCCGCGCGCGAGCGTCCCGGCTCGATGGCCGCGATCCTCGGTCTCGCCGACGACGTCGTCGAGAGCCTGTGTCGGAAGATCGCCGGCGTATGGCCTGCGAATTACAACTGTCCTGGTCAGATCGTCGTGTCGGGCGAGGATCCCGCCGTCGAGGAGTGCTGTGAGGAGGCGCAGAAGAAGGGTGCGAAGCGGGCGATCCGGCTTCGCGTCTCAGGAGCGTTCCACAGCCCGCTCGTCGCGCGGGCAGCCGACCGGCTGCGGCCCGCGATCGAGCGTATTCATTTCGGGGATCCTCGAGCTCCCTTCATCTCGACGGTGACGGCGAAGCTCGAGGAAGCGGACCGCTACAGGCACCTCCTGGTGGAACAGCTGACTGCGCCGGTGAAG
>JBKOXM010000219.1:0-12981 GCA_046724925.1 Actinomycetota bacterium
TCCACGGGCGGCGATCCCTCGGTCGGGGTGACCCACCTGGGGGATGCTCGTGGCGGTTCGCACACCTACGGTGAGCGCAGGCGGGCGGGCCAAAACTCCCGCGAGGAGGCAGCCGCTTGCGGGGTCACAAGGAAGAAGAAATGCCGCAAACTCCGGAAGAATTTGGAACTGGGCTCCGCACCCATCTCGAGCGGAGTCGCAACGGCGACCCCGAGCCCGAGCCCACTCCCGAGCCGACGAACGAACAGGAGGCGCTCGCCGCCGAGGAGCGAGCTCTCGAGGAGCGCCGGCGTGAGCTCTCCGAGCGGCGGGAGCAGATCGCCGCGGTCGAGACGACGCTGCGCGTGCGCGAGCAGCGGATCACCGAGGTGCGTGCGCGGCTCGCCGACGAGGAGCGGCGACTACAGGCGGCTGAGGCCGAACTCGCGCCGAAGAGCAAGACGCACGGCAAGAAGGAGCGGGCCGCCGCGAAGCGGCAGGTTCGCCAGCTTCTGCGCGATCGCGCGGAACGCGATGTGGAGCGGGTCTGGGGCACGTTCGAGCTAGGGCTGACCGCAAACCATCCCGACGGCAGTCCCGATGTGGCGGCTCGTATCGCCGCCGCTCAGGCGCTGCTGGCCGAGGCCTACGGACCGCCGGGCGGGGCGGCACGGTCCGAAGAGTCGGCCGACGAGCTCGCGCGAGCAAGAGAACGCAGACGCGAGGCGGGATCCGTCTAAGCAAAGGGGAGCCGGATGCAACGAACGGAAGCAGCTCAGAGGGCGGAGGCGTTCTCGGAGGCGTTCTGGGAGCTCGTAAAGGCCGACCCCGCGGTGCGCTACGGCGCGATCGCGGCGGTCGCGATCGTGTGGCTCGCAATCGCCCTCCTGAACATCTGGATGCTCTTCATGCTCCCGCTCGTGTACGCCGGTGTCGTCTCCTACCGCCGTCGCCGCGGGCCGCTGCCCGAGTCGGCCGTGGAGGACGACCCGGACCTGTACTGAGCGATCGAGCTAAGCCGCCGTCGCGGGGCTAGGCCGCCGTCGCAGCACCGGCCGCGAGCGCCAGCTCGGGCGGAAAACGCGCGAGCACCCAGTCGCCGTCGAGCGGTCGCCGATGGTACGTGCGTCCGGCCACGGGCACGAAATCGCCCGTGCGTGGATCCATGGGCAGACGCGACTCAATCGGGTAATACCGATTGTGCCGCTCGATCAGGTCGTTGAGCTCGACGAAGCTCCAGCTCGACGCCAGATCGCACCAGCGGGCGGCAAAGGCCGTGTTGTCGCCGGCCGATTCGTTCGCCGTCTCACGCCAGAGCTCCTCGAGTCGAGCCTCGTGCTCGGCCATCTCCAGCTCGATCTCCGCCAGCCGACGCATGTAGGCCGGAATGCCGCCGAGCGAAACGACGTAGCGATCGACAGCCGGCCGGAAGTTGCGGAGCCTCGGCGGGAGCGGCCGCCCCGCGAGCCTGCTCTCCGCGAGGTCCTCCGCGAGAGCCCGGGCCTCGGCCGCCTCGAGGGGGCTCTGAGCCACGATCCCTCCCTCGCGCATGATCTGCTCTCGCTCCCAGCGTTCCACGGTGTCATTGTGCCGCTTGCGAGACGGGATTCGCGACGTCGGCTCGCCGGCGACGCGTCACATATTCGACCCCTTCGTCCGCAGACCCGCGCGTCCTCTCCGGCTACCCTCGGACTCCCACCCAAGGGTGGGTCCCCAAGGAGGGGACAGGATGGGTCCCTCGCTAGGGAAATCCAACCCAGGGGTTTGGGTTTCCCTGTTAGGCCCGAGGTCGCGGATGGACGCACCTCAGCGGCCTGAGGCCAAGGCGCGCCTGGCGCAAATGGTCGCGCCGGGTAGGGCGCTACGCCCCCTTCGGAGCCTCCACAACGGCGGGTGACGCCGGCTGCTCGGAGAGATCGGGGTGATCCTCGTACTCGTACTTGACGACCGCGCGCTTGGCAGCCTTCACCTCGTCGAGCCGCCCTACTGGGCGCGAGTGCGGCGCCTCAGCGAGGAGCTCGGGGTTTTGATCCGCCTCGTGGACGATCGCGAGCATCGCGTCGGCGAAGGCGTCGAGCGTCTCCTTCGGCTCGGTTTCGGTCGGCTCGATCATCAACGCTTCCGGAACGATCAGTGGGAAGTAGATCGTCGGCGGGTGGAAGCCGTAGTCCATCAATCTCTTGGCGACGTCCAGAGCCGTGACGCCGTGAGCACGCTTGAGGTTGCGTGCCGACAGCACGAACTCGTGCATGCACAAGCGGTCGAAAGGCAGCTCGTATGCCTCCCTGAGCCGGGCGAGGAGGTAGTTCGCGTTCAGAACGGCGATCTCGGACATGCGTCGGAGGTCTTGCCCCCACATGCGCATGAATGCGTAGGAACGGACGAACACGCCGAACGGCCCGCTGAAGCCACGCACCCTTCCGATCGACTTCGGACGATCGTAGTCGAGTCGGAAGCGCTCGCCCTCACGCACGACCGCGGGCACGGGCAGGTACGGCTCCAGCCGATCGCGCACCACGATCGGCCCCCCGCCGGGGCCTCCGCCACCGTGAGGCTGGGCGAACGTCTTGTGCAGGTTGATGTGGACGATGTCGAACCCCATGTCGCCCGGGCGGGAGATCCCGCAGACGGCGTTCAGATTCGCGCCGTCGTAGTAGAGGAGAGCACCGACGTCATGGAAGATCGAGGCGACCTCCTCGATGTTCTCGTCGAAGAGGCCGAGCGTGGAGGGGTTCGTCAGCATCAGGCCCGCCGTACGCTCGTTCACGAGTCCGCGCAGATGTTCGACGTCGACGTTGCCTCGAGCGTCTGTGTCGACCTTGGCGAGCTTGTAACCCGCCATCGTCACGCTGGCCGGGTTGGTCCCATGGGCGGTGTCGGCCGTGACGATCGTGTCTCGTTCCTCACCCCGATCCGCAAAGTACGCCCGCATCAACATCAGTCCCGTCAGCTCACCCTGCGAGCCCGCCGCCGGCTGCAGCGAACAAGCGTCCAGCCCGCAGACTTCGACGAGCATCTCCTGGAGCCGCCACATCAGCTCGAGCGCGCCCTGCGCGCCGTCCTCTTCCTGCAGGGGGTGAAGGTCACGAAAGCCGGGAAGGCCGACCACACGCTCGGCAACGCGCGGGTTGTGCTTCATCGTGCACGAGCCGAGTGGATAGAAACCGGTGTCGATGCCGAAGTTCCGACTCGCGAGCTCGCTGAAATGGCGGACCAACTCAGGCTCGGCGAGCTCGGGAAGTCGCGGCGGCTCTTCGCGTGCCAGCTCCGGCGGGACCTCTGCAGCGGGAAGCTCGGGCCGGGGCAAAGACGATGCGCGCCGGCTCGTGCGCGAACGCTCGTAGATCAGCTTCACGGGCCGAGCGCCTCCACAAGCCTGTCGATCTCCTCCGGCGTTCGCTTCTCGGTCACCGCGACGAGCAGCGCGTCGTCGAGTCCTCCGTAGTCCCGCCCGAGCACGTATCCCGGGTGCACGCCTCGCTCGCGGGCGGCGCGAACCGCCTGAGGACCGGGACGTCCGACACGTACGGCAAACTCCTTGAATGTTGTCCGTTCTGGAAACGCCAGCTCGAAGCCGGCCCGCTCGAGTCGTTCTCGTGCGTACGCGCCGAGCGCCATGCAGGTCTCCCCCAGCTCGCGCAGGCCCTGTGGACCCAGCCACGAGAGGTGGACGAGACCCGCCAGTGCAAGCAGCGTCTGATTCGTCGTGATGTTCGACGTCGCTTTCTCGCGGCGGATGTGCTGCTCACGGGTCTGCAGGGTGAGGACATAGCCGCGGTTGCCCGCGGCGTCTGTGGTCTCGCCGACGATGCGCCCCGGCATGCGCCGGATGAACTCGGAGCGCGCGGCAAGAAAGCCGTAATGCGGTCCGCCGTAGGACTGGTAGTTGCCGGCGCTCTGGCCCTCACCGATCGCCAGTGCGCACCCGTAGTTCCCGGGCGCCTCGAGCACCCCCAGCGAGATGAGATCGACGTGCGCGATCGGAAGGGCCTCCGCCTCGTTGGCGGCCTCCGCCAACTCCGGCGCCGGTTCAAGGCAGCCGAAGAAGTTGGGCTGCTGGAAGATCACGCAAGCGGCGTCCTCGGCAGCCGATGCGACGTCGTCGGGAGTCGTCACGCCGTCGCGGTGCGGGATCTCGATCACCTCGAGGCCGAAGCCCGGCGCGTAGGTTTTGACGACCTGGCGCACCTGCGGGTTGAGCGTCTCGCAGACGACGACCTTTGACCGGCCTGTCGCGTGCTTCGCGACGTAGCACGCGTCCGCCGCGACCGTCGTGCCGTCGTAGCCGGACGCATTCGAGACGTCCATTCCCGTCAGCTCGCAGATCGCCGTCTGGTACTCGAAGATCGCCTGAAGCACGCCCTGGCTCATCTCGGGCTGGTACGGGGTGTATGCGGTCAGGAACTCACCGCGCGAGAGAACGGCGTCGACCACGGCCGGCACGTAGTGGTCGTAGACGCCCGCGCCCAGGAACGAGATCTCCGAGCCGGTGTCCAGGTTGCGAGCGGCGAGCTCCTCGAGATGTGCGACGAGTTCGGGCTCCGACAGAGCCGGCTCGAGGGCAAGCTCGCCCCTAAACCGAACCCCCTCCGGAATCTCGCGAAAGAGCTCCTCGAGCGACGAGACGCCGATCGCCTCGAGCATTTCGCGCTCGTCGCGGTCTGTGAGGGAGACGAAGCTCAAACGCTACGCGTCCTGCGGTCACGCGAAGCGGCGGGCATCCCGTTCGCGAAGATCCCGACGATGGCAGTGGCAACTACTGGATTGGACACTAGCTTTCTGCCAAGAGGCTCTTGTACGCCGAGGCGTCGAGCAGGGAGTCGACCTGACTGGGATCGGAGAGGCGGATCCGAATCAGCCAGCCGTCGCCGTATGGATCCTCGTTGACCGTTTCCGGCGCTTCGACGACCTTCGAGTTCACTTCGATTACCTCGCCCGAGAGGGGGGCGATCAGATCAGAGACGGCCTTCACCGACTCGACCTCGCCGTACGACGAGTCGCGCTCGGCCTGAGCGCCGGGCTCAGGCGGCTCGAAATGAACGAGCTCGCCGAGCGCGTCCTGCGCGTACCACGTGATTCCCACCGTGGCCTGACCGTCCTCCACTCGAGCCCAGTCGTGTTGCCGGTGGTAGAGGAGCTCATCGGGGTAACTCTCGGCAGCTGCCATTTACTTGAACCCGCGCATTTAATGGAACCCGCGCAGACTCCGGGCCTTCGGCCCGCCGCTGCACGCTATTGCCCCGCTGCACACTGCTGTACGGCTGCTCACTAAGACCGCCCTCTCTCGTAGATCGGCTTCTTCGCGATGCGCGCCCGTCTCGAGCGGCCGCGAACGTCGACGGTAATAACCGTGTCCGGCTCAGCCAGCTCGGCGGGGACGTAGCCCATGCCGATGCCGACGTCGAGCATCGGGGACAACGAGCCCGACGTGACCTCGCCACCTTCGGCGATCGCCATCCCCTGGCGCGGAATCGCCTTCTCTTCCATCACGAACGCGGCGAGCCTGCGCTCCGGTCCAGCCTCCTTGATCCGGCGCAGCTCGCCTGCGCCTGTGAACTCCTTGTCGAGCACACAGACCCAGCCGAGTCCAGCCGAGATCGCATCGGTCTCCGGAGTGATGTCGTTGCCGTGCAACGGGTAGCAGACCTCGAGGCGAAGGGTGTCGCGCGCCCCCAGTCCGCAGGGCGTCACACCCCGTGCGAGCACTTGGTCCCAGAGGGCACCCGCATCCTCGTTCGACACGAGGAGCTCCACGCCCTCCTCACCGGTATATCCGGTGCGGTTCACCACGCAGGAAACGCCGTCCACCTCGCCCTCGGCAAACGTGAACGCCTTCCCGGGCTGAAGTCCTAGACGCTCCAGTGCACGAGGCCCCTGAACTGCGAGCAGCGAGTAGTCCTCGGAGCGGTCCCGCACGTCGCCGCCGCGGATCTCGCGCTCCTTCAGCCAGCGATAGTCCGGCTCGCGGTTGGCGGCATTCACGATCAGCAGATAGCGATCCTCGCCTAGCCGATACGCGATCAGGTCGTCGATGATGCCGCCGCTCTCGTTCGTGAGCAGCGTGTACTGGGCCGCTCCAGGGCCGATCCGGTCGAGGTCGTTCGCGAGGAGCCCCTGGAGGAACTCGTGCGCTCGCGGCCCTCCCACCTCGAGCTCACCCATGTGCGAAACGTCGAACACGCCGCTGTCGGCGCGCACCGCCTTGTGCTCTGGAATCACACCCTCGTACTGCACCGGCATCTCCCAGCCGGCAAACGGCACCATCCGCGCACCGAGCTCGAGATGGCGGCCGTGAAGGGGTGTTTGCATCAAGGTCTGCATCGGCGCCGAGGATGCTAATGGACCCCTTCGCCCGCGCCGAGTACACCGGCAGGGGTTCGGTACCGCCCGGGGCGCCCTAGAGTCCCTCGCCCGAGGGCGGGCTCACCTTCAGCGTCGAGTCGCTTGACTCGGGTGTGCTAGGCCCCTCAGGCCTGGCGAGCGTTCGACTTACGGCTCGCGCAGGAAGGACGGGACCTCGAGTGCCTCGTCCGTGACCTCGAATCCCTCGCGCTCGCGCGGCTCGTCGCGCTCACGGGAAGGCTCATCGGCGAGAAGCGCGGGCTCGCGGCGCGGTCGCCGACGCTGTGGACCGAAGCCGGTCGCGATCACCGTGACGCGCACCGTCTCGCTCAAGGTGTCGTTGATCACTGCGCCGAAGATCACGTTTGCGTTCTGATCGGCCGCACTCGTAACGACCTCGGCAGCCTCGTTCACCTCGAAGAGTCCGATGTCGGGCCCGCCCGTGACGTTCAGCAGGATGCCTGTCGCTCCCTCGATGGACGCCTCGAGCAGCGGCGACGAAACGGCCGTGCGCGCAGCCTCGGCTGCTCGATTCTCGCCGGAGGCGTCGCCGATGCCCATCAACGCCGACCCGGCGTCGCGCATGATCGTGCGGACGTCCGCGAAGTCGAGGTTGACCAGCCCGGGCACCGTGATCAGATCCGTGATGCCCTGGACGCCCTGACGGAGGACGTCGTCGGCCATCTTGAACGCGTCCACGATCGACGTCCGCTTCTCGACGACCTGAAGCAGACGGTCGTTCTCGATCACGATCAGGGTGTCGACCCGCTCGTGCAGATTCGCGATACCGACCTGCGCTTGCTCCGCACGCCGTCGCCCTTCGAAGGAGAACGGCCGCGTGACCACGCCCACGGTCAAAGCGCCGATCTCCTGCGCCAGCTCGGCGACGATCGGTGCGCCGCCCGTTCCCGTGCCGCCCCCCTCGCCTGCGGTCACGAAGACCATGTCGGCGCCCTTCAGGATCTCCTTCAGCTCGTCTCGGCTCTCGCGTGCTGCCGCCTCTCCGACGGCCGGGTCAGCGCCGGCGCCGAGACCGCGCGTCGCCTGCGAACCGATGTGCACCTTCACATCGGCGTCGCACATCATCAGCGCCTGGGCATCGGTGTTGACCGCAACGAACTCCACACCCGACAGACCTGCGTCGACCATGCGTGTGACGGCATTCGTGCCGCCGCCGCCGACGCCGACGACCTTGATGACGGCGAGGAAGTTACCGCTCGAGTCTCGTACGCTCATTCTCGAAGTCTGACCGTGTGGTGGAGACTAGGGCTCGTGCGTAGCGCAACGCAGGCCAGCCTACGCGCGTCTCTCGCGCCTGTCAATGCGAGATCTGAAGAAGAAATCTAAAGCTGAAGTAGAGGTTTATATCGGACCGGCGACCGGACGCTCGGGAACACTCACGTCCAGGTAGAGACTCTCTCCAGCGCTGGACGTAGCCATTCGGGGCAGCACGCGAGCGGCGATCGCGAGCTTGAGCGGAAGAGCGTCCTCGTGCCCGAGGCGAACCTCGAGACGCGAGCGGAGGACGAGCGTCACGTCGCGGCCGTCGACCCGCGCCGCGCGCACGGGAGGAAGCGCTCGGATCCCGCGCAGCGCCAGCGTGCGGACTGCGCGGAGCGTGTCCGAGTCCGTGAGGAGCGCCCCGCGTGCGATTGCCACGGTCGGTCCGACCCAAATCCGCGGTAGCCGCGGCCGGTCTCCCAAGGTGAGACGCGAGATCACTCGCCCGCGCGCGGACACGAGCCACGAACGGTCCCCGCGACGAACCACGGCTACCGGGCGCTCGGCTCGAACGAACACGACCAGCGTGTTGGGAAACGCCCTGTCGTACCTCACGGAAACGACATCGGGCAGGGCGGCGATACGCAACTGGACGTCGTCCGCGCGCAGGCCGACGAGACTCACGCCCTTCAGGTCGGCGAGCGCTGCACTGACATGGGCCGAGGTCGTTCGGTCCGCGCCGGCGACCTCGATCGAGCGAACCGCGAAGAGCGGCGTCCACCTCGCGCACGCGTAGCTTCCGGCGGCAAGCGCTGCCAGCCCGAATCCGACGGCGAGCGAACGCGCCGAAGGAGCAAGTCGGGCCAGGTCGAGGTCAGGCCGGACCGGAGCACGCACCGTCGTGCGAACCGCTGAGCGGCGCTTCGCCACGGCGCTGACTTCGCCGCGTGGTCGAGTGCTCCTACTCGGGGAGCTCGAGAGCGCCCAGGAACTCGACCTCGTGCTCGAGCGTGACCCCGAACTGCTCGCGCGCGCGTCGGCGCGCCTCCGCCATCAGCGCGAGTGCGTCGGCGGACCGGGCCCCGTCGGCGTTCTCGATGAAGTTCGCGTGCTTGGGAGATATCTGCGCACCCCCGATCCGGTGCCCCCTGAGCCCGCAGGCCTCGAGCATGCGGCCGGCCGTGAGCTCGTGCTCGGGGTTCTTGAACACGCTTCCGAACGTGCGCCTGTTCGTCGGCTGGGCGTCCTTTCGTTGCGCGTTCAGCTCCGCGATCGTCGCCTTGATCTCGTCCGGCGCGCGCGGGTGGAGGCGAAACTCCACTTGCGCGACGACCTGGCCGTGTCGCAAAGCCGAGCGCCGGTATTCGAGGCCGAGTTCCTCCGCAGACAGCCAGCCGCTGCCGCCGGCTGTCACCACGAACGCGCGCTCGAGGACGGCGGCCCAGTCGTTCCCATACGCGCCCGCATTCATCCAGACACCGCCTCCGGCCGTGCCCGGAATCGCACACGCGAACTCGAAGCCGCCGAGGCCGGCCGCGCGAGCGCGATGCAGCGCGACGGCGTTGGGTGCTCCGCCACCGGCAACCAAGAGATCGTCGCGGGTCTCGACCGCAGCAAGCTCACCACCGAGCTTGAGCACGAGCGCATCGACGCCCTCGTCGGCCGCAAGCAGGTTCGAGCCGAGGCCGACGACCGCCACCGGTGTGTCCCGCTCGGCAGCCCACCTGAGAAGCTCTTCGAGCTCCGAGCGCGTTTCCGGCCGGGCAAACCACCGTGCCGGTCCCCCGGATCCGATCGTCGTGAACCGCGCGAGCGGGACCCGCTCCTCGATCGTCACGCCAGCTCCTCCAGCATGACCGGGATCGACCGGTCGACGTCGCCGGCGCCTAGCGCAAGGATCGTGTCGCCGGGCCGCGCGCGCCTGGCCAGGAAGCGGGCGCCGTCCTCGACGTCGGGCGTCCAGCCGATCGTCATCCCGGGACGGAGCTCCGCAAGCGCGTCCACGACGAGCTTTCCGGTCACTTCCGGGACCGGCTCTTCGCGAGCCGCATAGACGTCCGCGACGGCGACGACGTCTGCACGGCTCAGGGCCCGTCCGAACTCGTACGCGAGATGCCGGGTGCGTGAGAAGAGATGCGGCTGGAAGAGTGCGAGCAGCCGTCCGTCCGCACTCGCTTCGCGTGCGGCGGCGAGGTCGGCCGTGAGCTCGGCTGGGTGGTGTGCGTAGGAGTCGTAGACCGTCACGCCGCCCGCGTCCCCCCTTCGCTCGAGTCGGCGACCGACGCCCTCGAATCCGGCAAGCTGCTGCTCTGCCTCGGCCCGGTCGATCCCGACGAGCTCGAGCGCGGCGAGTGCGCAGGCCGCGTTCCGCCGATTGTGCACACCGGGGACCGCGAGCTCGACGTCCACGGGAAAGAGCTCCTCACCGCGTACTACGCGTGGTACATCGGAGGCCCACCGCGCGAAGAGCTCCTCGAGCTCGGCGCGCGATGCGAACGTCGCGTGGTGATCGAGGTCGACGTTCGTGATCACCGCGATCTCCGGCCGGAGAGCCTCGATCGTGCGATCGGACTCGTCCCCCTCGACGACCAGCCAGCCTTCGCCGGTGCCGGCGTTCCCACCGAGCTGCGGGACGTCTCCGCCGATGAGGTACGCCGGATCCTCGCCAATGCGGTCGAGGACGAAGGCGATCATTGCCGCGGTCGTCGTCTTGCCGTGGGCGCCGGCGACCACGATCGAGCGGCGGAGCCCGACCAGCTCGGCGAGGAACTCCGCGCGCGACCGGCCCTCGACACGGCCGGCAAACGCGGTCGAGACGACCGGCTCCCAGCCGCCGGGTGCGCCGGACGGCTCGGGTGCGATCGTGACGGGAATCCCCGCCGCTCGCACGTGCTCGAGATAGGGAGTCTCGACTCGATCCCAGCCCGCGACCTCTGCCCCCCAGGCCCGCGCCAGGATCGCGTAGCTCGACAGCCCGGCGCCGCCGATTCCTACGAACCAGATTCGCCGCCCTTCAAGCGCGCGCAAGCCGGACCAGCTCCTCTGCGATCTCCTCCGCCGCGTCGGGCTTCGCAAGCGCGCGCATTGCGTCGCTCATCTGGCGAAGCCCCGCATCGTTCACGAGCAGGTCGTGTTCCACGAGCCGCGGCAGCTCCGTCAGGCGCGCCTCCTCGAGCAGAACCGCGCCGCCGAGCCGCGCGAAGAACGTGGCGTTCGAAAGCTGGTGACCGCCGGTTGCATGCGGGTACGGAACCAGCACGGCGGGGAGACCCGCGGCGGCAAGCTCCCAGACCGAGCCGCCGGCTCGGGCGACCGCGACGTCCGCCGCACCGTAGGCCGCGCCGATCTGATCGACGAACGGCGTGATGACGTAGTCCGAGCGAGTCACTTGCCGACGCAGATCCTCGAAATCGCGGTCACCCGCCAGGTGCAGGATCTGCGGGCCTCGGTCTCCCCACGTCCTCACAGCGAACTCGTTCAGCGCACGCGCGCCCTGGCTTCCGCCGAACACGAGGACGACGCGTCCGTCGGCCGGGAGCCCGAATCGCTTGCGCGCTTCCGCTCGTTCGATCGCGCGGGAGGTCGTCGGAATCGGCCGGCCGGTGACGGCGTACTTGGGCGGGTCGAGCCCCTCGATCGGAAACGAGAGGAACACGCGGCGCGCCAATGGAGCGGCCAGCCGGTTGGCCAGGCCGAGATGTGCGTCGGCCTCCGTCAGAGCAGCGGTGATCCGCAACGCGGCGGCGGCCGCGACCATTGGCCCCGCGACGTACCCTCCGGCCCCGAGCACGACGTCAGGCCGGCGCCGTCGCAAGATCCGCGCTGAGGCGACCGGCGCGGCGCCTGCACGCAAAAGCGCGCGGGCGAGCTCGAGGCTCGCGCGCCGCGGTAGGCCGGAGACACGAAACGTGTCGAGCTCGAAGCCGGCCTCAGGAACGAGCCGCGCTTCGGCGCGCTCCGGCGACCCTGCGAACGTCACGTGTGCTCCCTGAGCGCGAAGCGCTTCCGCGACTGCGAGCGCGGGCAGCACGTGGCCGGCCGTGCCCCCGGCTGCGATCAGGCACCGCACTTCGCGCCCGTCCATCGGACGCGATGTTAAGGAGGACGCCGACGGCGACGAGCGATACGACCAGGCTCGACCCGCCCGAGGAGACGAACGGCAGGGTGATCCCCGTCAGCGGCGCGAGCCCGAGAACGGCCGCGAGGTTGATCGCGGCCTGGCCGCAGACCAGCGTTGTCAACGCGGCTGCGAGGTTCTTACCGAAGGGATCGCGGCACGCCAGCGCGACTCGCAGCCCCGCCCAGGCGAACGCCGCGTACGCGAGGATGACCGCGGTCGTCCCGACAAGCCCGAGCTCTTCGCCGATGATCGCGAAGATCATGTCGGTGTGCGCCTCTGGGAGGTAGTTGAGCTTTGCCACGCCTTCGCCGAGCCCGACGCCGAAGACGCCGCCCGAGGCGATTCCGATCATGGCCTGGACGATCTGGAACCCCGCGCCCTGGGGGTCGTCCCACGGGTTCATGAAACTGAGGAACCGGGCGCGCCGATACGGCTCCGCCCAGATCGCGGCGAGCCCGACGACGAGTGCGAGCGCACCCGCGGCACCGAGCGTCGGCAGGCGAGTGCCTGCGACGAGGAGAACGCCGCCCAGCATCACCATCAGGGCGATCGCGGTCCCCAGATCAGGCTCGAGCAGCAGCAACCCGCAGAAGAGCCCGGCCAGCAGGCCGATCGGGCGGATCAGCTCGGCCAGCGACTGAGGCGCGCGTCGGCGCGCCAGGTAGGCGGCGGCCCACACGGCCACCGCGAGCTTGGCGAGCTCGGACGGTTGAAAGACCACAGGCCCCGCCATCAGCCAGCGTCGGGCACCGTTAACGGGAGTGCCGACGACGAGAACGGCCAGGCAGAGCGCGAGGCTCGTCAGCACGAGGGCCGGAGCGACGAAGCGGAGCCGCCGGAAGTCGAAGCGGGAGGCCGCGACGAGCAGCGCGAGGCCCAGGAGCGCGTAAGCAGCCTGCCGCTTGAGGTACGAGCTCGGGTCGCCGTTTCCCAGCGCGGCCGGCGCCGACGTGGCGCTGAACACCATCACGAGCCCGAACGCGACCAGCCCCAGCGTGACGAAGCACAGGACGTGCCACTCGAGCTGTGTGGCTTTGCTGCTCCGGCTCAACTCTCGCCTCCGCCGGAGAGTTCGACGCCGAGTGGCTGCTGCCTGCTAGGAGGGTTTGGCGGAACGTCGCTCGTCGGCAGGGTGCGATGGTCGTTCCGAGGCAAGGACGCAGGGAGCGCGCGTATGCCGTGCCTTACGGGCGCGACTGAGGACGCAGCCTCGGGGCGAGCAGCGCGCCCCTGCGGCTCAGACGTTGTTTCGCCAAGCCCTCCGATCCCTACAATCGGGCGGTCGACGCCGAGGAGGCGGGATGGGCGAGGCGTGAGGC
>JBKOXM010000001.1:0-10391 GCA_046724925.1 Actinomycetota bacterium
GCTCGGGGCGGAAGGCGACGCGGCGTGGGAGGACGGACGCCAGCTGGAGTTCGATGCGGCCGTCGCGCTCGCGATGGAGTCGTCCTAGGCTCGACGGGTTCGGTGCCAGGGGTCCGCACGAGGCCCCGGCGACACCGTTCAGTGCGCGGGCTCGGCGGCCAGCCGGCGGATCTCGGCGACGACGTGGTCGGCGTGGAGGCGGATGCGCGGCTCGAGGTCGTCGTCGCATTGGTCTGGCTGATCGCCGACGTAGATCGCGCGGGCGTGGGCGAGCACGGCGCGATGTTCCTCCGGCAGGCGGTTGACGGCCCACTCGGCGACGGCGTCCTTGGGGCGGATCTCGCCGGTCGCGGCGGTACTCCAGATCCGCGCGAGCGTCAGGAGCACGTTGGCGGTGTCCGAGTCGAGGTCGGCGAGCAGGCGGTCGATGTCGTCGACCATCGCCCTGACGAGGTCCTCGCGCGGGATCGGGTCGAAGATCTCGGCCGGGGGCGGGCCGAGGAGCGGCTTGTCAGCGGCCAGCGCCATCGTGATCAAGGTGGCGACGTCGGGGTTCGTCGACGGCCACGGCTCGAGGTTGCCGCGCTCGAACTCGTCGCGCAGCCAATCGCCGTACTGGAAGTCGAAGCGGGGCGGGTAGCTCCACGGACGGATCTCGGATTCGACGACGATCGTCAGCTCGAGGCGGCGGCGCGGCGGGTCGCCTCCCGAGAGGGCGAGCAGGCGATCGACGAGGCGCTGTTTCTCCGCGCGCGTCGTGCGCCTTCTCGAGACGACGAGCACATCGAGATCGCTTTCCGGCCGCAGCCCGCCGACGACGGCCGAGCCGAAGAGGTACGCGCCGACGACGTCCGAAACGACGTCCGAGCCGAGGACGTCGCGGAAGAGGTCCACGACCTGATCGAGCTGCTCGTGCGGCACGTCCCTGGTCAATGACGGCCGTCAGGAGCCGCGGTCGGCTCGCAGTTCAGGCAGCCCGGTCTGTTCTTACGGCGCCCGGCATCTCGGCGAGGACGGTTGCCGCCCGTTTCTCGGCCTCGGCACGCACCTTTGCGCGCACCTTCTTCTTGTAACCGAGGCGCTGCTGGTCCTGGATCACGTCCGCGATGTATTCGGCTGCCAGCTTCTTCGGATCACGCCGCATGTTCGCTCCTTACTGTGAGAGCCCATCCCAGAGCCGGTCGACGATCAGCTCGGCAAACCACGTGTACCAGTACTTCTGCGTCAGCTTCTCCGCCACGAGGTGGTCTCGAAACTCGTCGAACACCTCGAGCGCGGGAACCAGAAGCGGCACGACGTCGTCCTGCCGAACCTCCTCTCCGCTCTCTTCAACGAAGCGCTTAGCGTAGTCGTAGGCCCGGCGGGCCTTTTGCTCCCACAGCTTCCGGTGCTCCTCGAAGTACGTGTCGAGCTCCGCGTCCTCCAGCCGCTTGGACTTGGTGGCGTTCAGCGCCATGCAAACCTCATGTCTTCGTCAGGATGCCCAGCGCCACGTAGCCCGCGGACAGTGCGGTCGCGACGAGCTGAACGAGAAACAGGACGACGATGGTCGCGTACCAGCGATAGCCGCCCTCGGCGACGAGCCAGAGGAAGCTGATAGCGGTGTTCGCCAAGCCGATCATGAAGGCGGTGAAGATCCCGGCGGTCGGGCCGATGAAGCGAGCGCGCACGCGACGAGAGGCGCCGGGCAAGGCTTCGTCATAGCGGCGGACGACGACTCCGAGGAACACGAGCGTGAGGCCCGCGAAGGCCGTTGCGGCGCCGAATGCACTTGCGACCACGTCGCTTCTCGCCATGCGAAGAAAGCCTACGAGAGGCGGGAGAAAGCGAGGCCGCCGGCTTGGCACCGACGGCCCCAGTAGCGGCCTTAGGTCGTGCCGGCCATCGCCTCAGCGCCGCGCTTCTCGATCTCCTCGGATGTGAGGTCTTCCTTGCGCGTGGCGATGTTCCACTCGTGCCCGAACGGATCGACGACCTTGCCGTAGCGGTCACCCCAGAACTGGTCTTCCACCGGCATCGTGATGGTGCCGCCCGCGTCGACGACCTGCTGGACGACCTCGTCGACGTCCTCGACGTACATGAAGGTCGCCGCGGTCGTGCCGCCGAGCTCCTTCGGCGTCTTGATGCTCGACTGCGGGAACGGATCGGAGAGCATCAACAGGGAATCTCCGATCTCGAGCTCGGCGTGGGCGATCTTGCCGTCCGGCCCCAGCATCTTGCCCCGCTCCGTCGCACCCAACGCGCGCTTGTAGAACTCGATCGCCTGCGCGGCGTCGTCGACGACGATGTACGGCGTGAGGGTGTGGTAGCCCTCAGGGATTGGCTTCGCAGCCACTGGGCCTCCCTTCGGTGAATTGCGGCTACTTCGACTCCTACCCATCCGCGCGCGTCACACACACGCGCGCGGTTACGAGTTCGACTGTGTTCCGAGTGTGCTCGATCGGTAGGCGGAGACGCCGCCCGCGACGACGAACAGCGCGCCAAGGAGGCCGACGAAACCGGCTGCCTGAATGGTCGCGCCGTCCCTCTGGCCGGCGCCGATCAGCAGGCCGAGGTAGTGCATCGTCGACTGTGCTCCGAGCGCGAGCAACATGCCGGCGATGAAACGTGGCCGCGCGCCGGTCCCGGCAAGCAGCAGAGCCACGATCGCGACAGCGATGACCGCGAGGGGCGGATAGACGTAGTAGGAGGACTCTTGGAGCTCGTCCAGGAGGGAGCTGGAGCCCTCGTACTTCACGTACAGCGAGAGCGACAGCAGCACGACTCCGGCGACTCCGAGCCCAAGGCCGCGCGGGTGGAGGGCGGCCGTCGGTTCCGGACGAATGCAGCCCCACCCGGCGGCAAGGATCGCGATCGCGCCGAGGACGACGAAGATCGACGTCCCCTTTCCGACGCTGTCGAAGCTGTTGCGGAAGGCGAATTGTGCAAGCGAGATCGACGCCACCGTCGACACCAAGCCGAAGGCGACCAGGAGCCCGGCTGCCAGCGACAGTTCGATGCGACCCTGCCGCAGGGTCAAGCCGACCGTAGCGACCGCCAGCGCGACCGCGATTGCCTCGAGCGGCGAGAACACGACCCAGGTGTTCCAGTCGTAGTAGCTCTGGGTGAGCGGAACCGCGAGGGCGGCCAGGAGCGCGCCGGCGCCGGCGAGGGCAAGGACAGAAACCGAGTTGAGGGGCAGGACTGTCCGGACGGGGCGAGCGCCGAGAGGGCCACCGATGACGGGTCCCGTCGACTTTCTGCGCGTCAGATCCGCGGATTCGAGCGTGCGGGTCGTCACCGGCGGGGGCGGCTCCTGGACGACCTTCGCGGCGGCTGGACGCTCTTGCACGGCCTCTGCGGCGGCCGGGAGTTCCTCGAGCGCACGCGCGGCCGCGTCAGTGACGCGGCGGCTGTCGTCCTCACGCAGCTCCTCGAGCGCCGCGCGCGCCGTCTCGGCCATCCTCGTATCCGTGCCGCGCAGCAGGCGGGCGAGCTCCTCGACCGCTCCCGCGCGTACGTGCGCGAACGGGCTTTCGATCGCACTCCCCAGCTCCGCCGGCAGCTCGGCGGGCTCCGGCTCGAGCGAGCTGCGCGCCAGGTAGAGCTCGCCCTGGACGTCGAACGTCCACTTGCCCGGAGTCTGCGACGGCGTGACCGCGCGCACCTCGTCGTAGGCGTAGTCGTAGAGCTCGTCGACCGAGATCCACCCGTCCCGGTCGCGGTCGGCCTCGCCGGTCTCCAGTCCGCGTACGAGCGCGGAGGTGAAGACGGAGGGATTAGGCGCGCCGGTGAGCTCGTCTCCTTCGAACGAATACTCCATCGCGCTCGACGCCGTGAGCACCATGCGTCCGCGGCCGTCGAACCGCTCCATGATGTCCACGCGGTCGCCGGCCCGGCTGAGCATCCCGGTCGCGAACGCGCCGCTGTAGCAGCAGTCGAGTAGGAGCACGATTCGCCGCGAGCGGCTGCGGTTCATCTGGCGATTGACGAATTCGGACGGGATCGAGGTCGCGTCGAGGTGGGCGACCTCGGTGTCGGTCGTAGCGAAGTAGAGGTGGCCGTCGTCGTCCTTGAGCCCGTGGCAGGAGAGGTGGAGGAGCAGGAGCTCGTCGAGGCCGCGGTCCTGGAAGAACGCGGCCAGCTTCCGCCGGACGACGTGCTCTGGCTCGTTGATCGACACCCCGACCTCGAAGCCGCCGACCTCCGGGTCCTTCAGGACTCGCGCGAGCTCCTCCGCGTCGCGCGCCGGCGCGCGCAGCTGGCGGAGCTTCGGATCCTGGTAGACGGCGCTCGCGACGACGAGCGCGCTTCGCTTGAGCTCGTTCATTGTGTCGCGGCGTGCCGCTCGAGCCAGGCGCCGAGCAGCCGCTCCCGCTCGTCCGAGGTGACGCCGGTGAGCTCGATCGCGTCGCCGTCGAGCTCGAGCCTGACCTTGCGGTCGTCGCCACTGTTGCCGAGCCAGCTCCGCACAGCCGTGACGACCGTTGTGAGGGAGACGCCGGCCTCGGCGAGCGTGAGGATCATGGTTCCGACCGCGGCCGCATCGGGGCCCTTCGCGCCTGCCGGCGCGGTGGTCCTCGGCTGCTCGACGGAGGCCACGTCCAGCTGCAGGAGTTGCCGTCGGAGCCGCGCGCTCAGCTCGGCGAGCTCTTCCGGATCCGCCTGCGGGGCGAGGACTTCCAGTTCGAGGGTCGGCTGCGGCTCGACCATGTTGCCTCTGATGTTACGACGGTCACAAGCGGGAGGGAAACCCCGCCGGCTAGTGGAAGGGCGCTGGCATTTGACGTGCCCTCGCGAGCTTCGTCACCGGGCGGCCGGCCAGTTGAGTGGTCGTTGACCGCTCGATCGCGTCTGTTCTGGCGCAGAAACGACACACACGCGCGCGACGTTCGTGGATACGCTCGAAGCGAGGGAGGAGGGAGGAGGGAGGACCCCACCCTTTGAGGGTGGGGGTGCGCGCTGCGGGCGCCCCATCGGCGTACCTGGGCGAGTCCGCCCCGGGCTTGGACGAAATGGCCCGGCCCACCGGGCTCGCTCCCGCGCCCAGGCGCCCTTCCTACGCGCGCGGTGGCAGCTCGACCTCGGGCAGCTCGTCCGCGCCGCCAGGCCGGCGGATCGGCGGTGCGCCGTAGATGAAGAGCACGAGCTCCTCGTCCGTCTCGTTTCGAACCTGCAGCGGCGTCATTGGCTCGACCGCGACGACGCCGCCCGGTCCGACGTCGACGCGCTCAGGCTCGTCGCCGAGCAACATCGTCAGCTCGCCCGAGATGACGACGAAGACCTCCTCCTGGACCTCGTCCTGGTGGCGCCGCCCCGTCGTGTGCGGCGGGTAGCGCCACAGCCGCGCGCGCGACTGCTTCAGTTCCAGGGCGGTCGTGAGGTCGGCGGTGATCCGGGCCGCGCTCTCGCCCTCCTTCTGCGGCCGTTCGACGTAGTCGAGGCGCTCTGGGTCGGCCCAGTGGTGGCCCATGACCGTCATCCTCTCACGAGCGTGGACGTGCGGTCCTGAGCGCTGCCCTTCAACTCATCGGTGGCGCCCAGGGCGGGATCAAGCACTTGGGATCCCGGTACTGCGGGAACAGCCGGACCTTGTAACGGTGCAGCGCGAGCGCGTACGGGTACAGGTCTTCGGCCTGGGCGGCGGTGGCGCCGAGCCGCTGCGCCGCCTCCTTGAAATAGACCATCGCCTGGCATTCGACCTTGCCCTCGTTGCGGCGGAAGCGCCAGTGGCGAAGGTGGAAGGCCTCGTGCGCCAGCACCAGCGCTCCCAGCGCCTGCTGCCAGGCGGGAACCGCTCCGCTACCCACGCCCAGTGCTCCCTCGCACACCTGCGGGCCGAGCACGGAGTAGTCGTCGCGCAGGTTGGTGTAGGCCCAGCTGAAGGAGGAGGCGAAATCGGAGTCCCACTCGGGCTGCGAGGGGCAGCGCACCTCACCGACCCCGAGCGAGTAGACACGCGCCACCTCCGTCAGCCGGGCCGGAGTGTCGTACGCCGGCGCGTCGGGCGCGAACACGACGGCCAGCAGCAAAGCCAAAAGCCCAACGACGCCTGCGAGCCTGGAGTACCGACGCTTTCGCACTCCACCAGGATCGCGATCGGCGAGAAACGTCCGGCAAACGCGGCGATAACGGCGGCTAAACGCCGGGACAAACGCTGGCTCTTGCCCAACCGCGGCCGTACGATTCAGAGACGCCGCAACAGTCCAATCTCGAGTTCCACGTCCTCGGACAGCTCGAGGTCGTCCGAGGGCAGAGCGCGCTGCCGCTGGGTAGCCCGAAGCAGCGTGCCCTGCTCGGATTCCTCGTTCTGCACGCGAACGAACCCGTCGGCAGGCACCGCCTGATCGACGAGCTCTGGGGCGACGAAGCGCCGGCAACCGTCAACTCGGTCCTGAACGTGTATCTCTCGAAGCTGCGCCGACTGCTCGCTGACGGGACCGGCGACCAGGTGTTGGTGACGGACGCGTCCGGCTACGTCCTTCGAGTTGCGCCGGAACAAGTCGACGCAAACCGATTCGAGGCGCTACTGGAGCAGGGTCGACAGGAGCTCGCGGCGGGCCATCCCGAAGCTGCAGCTGCGACACTCCGCTCGGGTCTCGCATTGTGGCGCGGACCGGCGCTGGCGGATTTCGCGGATGACGGCTTCGCCCGCAGCGAGGTCGCACGCCTCGAGGAGCTCAGGCTGGCCGCGCTCGAGGAGCGGATCGAGGCGGACCTGCTGCTCGGCCGTCACAGCAGTCTCGTGCCCGAGCTCGAGACGCTTGCCGCCCAGCACCCCTATCGGGAGCGCCTGCACGGCCAGCTGATGCTGGCGCTGTACCGAAGTGGCCGCCAGGCGGAGGCGCTGGCGACCTACCGGCAGGTTCGCCGGACGCTCGTCGACGAGCTGGGGATCGAGCCAGGCGCACCGCTGCAAGAGCTGGAGCGGGCGATCCTCACGCACGACGCCTCGCTCGAGCCGCCTGCCAAGCAACGTCGGCCGCTGGATCGCCGGCGCGCTGGTCTCGGCCTGGTCGATCGAATCCCGCGCGTCGCTGTGATGCTCGCGGGGCTCGTGCTCGTGCTGGCGCTCGCGGCGGGGGTGCTCCTGCTGGCGGCGCGAGACACCTCGACGTCGTCGGCGACGCCGCTCGTGCTCGCAGGCGATTCCGTCGGGGTTGTCGACCCCACGACGTCCTCCGTCGTCGACGAGATTCCTATCGGACCCATACCGGGCGGGATCGCCGTCGGCAACGGATCCGTCTGGGTCGGCAGTCGGCACGAACGCACGCTGATGCGAATCGACCCACGCTCGAGAAGGATCGTGCGCACGATCGGACTGTCCGTCGAGCCGCGAGGGCTTGCCTTCGCCGCGAACAGCATCTGGATCCCGAATGACGCAGGGATTGCCGTCCTGCGAGTCGACACCAGCGTCAACGACGTGGTCGAGACGATCCGGATCAGGAGCGGAACGGAGGCGTGTTGCGGGCCCGGCCTGGCGGTCGGTGGAGGAGCGGTATGGGTCTCGAATCTCGGCAGTGTCTCGCGCATCGACACGGCGACGAACGAGGTTGTCCCCGTGCGCGACGACGACGTCGTGACGATCGCTTACGGCCACGGAGCCCTCTGGGCGCTCACGACTGCGAACCGAATCGATCGAATCGACCCGAACACGCACAAGGTGGTCGACACAATCTCCCGCGCAGCAGTCGGGATCACCGATCACACCGGAGTGCTCGCCGTAGGCGAAGGGGCCGTGTGGACCGGCTCCTCGGGGACAGCGACCTTGTGGTCGATCGACCCTGCGACCGGCCGCTTCGCCGGGAGCGTGCAGCTCGGCCACATGCCCGTCGGCGTCGCGTTTGGTGAGGGAGCGATGTGGGTCGTGACCAACGACGCGATACTGCTGCGCGTCGACCCGCGGTCGAAACGAGTCGTGCAGACCACTCGGCTCGGCGCCTACTCGGCGCCGGTGAGACCAAACATCGCTGTCGGGGAAGGCGGCGTCTGGCTCTCCGTCACGATCTGAGGGCCGCGCCCAGCGATCGGCGTGTTGACCCTCGAGGCAACGAAGTCGGGCCCTCGTGGAGAGCCGGCAGCGCCGTCTAGCCCTCCTGCCAGAATGCGACAGCCTTGGCCGCCGAGTTCGTCCACCTGCACGTCCACTCCGAGTTTTCGATCCTCGACGGGGCGTGCCGGATTCCCGACCTGGCCGCCCGTGCCGCGGAGTTCGAGATGCCGGCGGTGGCGCTCACCGACCACGGCTCGCTCGCCGGCGCCGTCGGTCTCTACCGCGAGGCCACGAAGCAGGGCATCAAGCCGATCGTCGGCTGCGAGGTGTACGTCGCGGAAGACCGCACGAAGCAGGCGAAGGGCTACCACCATCTGACGCTGCTCGCGGCCGACAACGCGGGCTACGGGAACCTGATCAAGCTCGCCTCCGCCGGCTATCTCGAGGGCTACTACTACAAGCCGCGCGTCGACTGGGGGCTCCTCGGCTCGCACTCGCAGGGCCTGATCGCGCTCTCCGGCTGCCTCTCCGGCGTCGTCTCGAAGGCGTTCGAGGAGAACCGGCCGAACGACGCGGCCGCCGCGCTGGACCGCCTCACGCAGACATTCGGCAAGGAGAACGTCTACGTCGAGGTCCAGAACGCGGGCCAGGAGGTGCAGGCGCGTATCAATCCGCTGCTGGCGCAGCTTTCGCAGGACGCGGGCGTCCCGCTCGTCGCGACGGGCGACGTCCATTACCTACGACACGAAGACGCGCGCGCACACGAGGCGCTGCTCTGCATCCAGTCGGGCGACTCGCTCAAGAACCCGAACCACTGGAAGTTCGACACCGATCAGTTCTTCTTCAAGTCGCCGGCCGAGATGGCGGCCGACTTCACCGACTATCCGGACGCGCTCGCGCGCACGCTCGAGATCGCCGAGCGCTGCCACGTCGAGCTCGAGCTCGGCGTGATACGCCTGCCGCGCTATCCGACGCCGGACGGCCGCGAGTCGTTCGACTATCTCGTCGAGCTGTGCGAGAAAGGCCTGCAAAAGCGGTACGAACGCGCGACGACGGAGCTGCAGGAGCGGCTCCGCTACGAGCTGAAGACGATCAAGGAGATGGGCTTCGTCGACTACTTCCTGATCGTGTGGGACTTCGTCGCGTTCGCTAAACGGAACGGGATCAGCGTCGGGCCGGGCCGCGGCTCGACGGCCGGCTCGCTCGTCGCCTATTGCCTCGAGATCACCGACGTCGACCCGATCCGCTACGACCTGCTCTTCGAGCGCTTCCTGAACCCGGGCCGGAAGTCCCTCCCGGACGCCGACATCGACTTCGCCGTCGCCGGCCGCGACCGCGTCATCAACTACGTGGCCGAGAAGTACGGGCGCGACCACGTCGCCCAGATCATCACTTTCGGGACGATGATGGCCCGCGCGGCCGTCCGAGACTCGGGGCGCGTGCTCGAGATCCCGTACGGCACCGTCGACAAGATCGCGAAGCTGATCCCGGAAGGCCCGAAGGTCTACCTCGACGACTGCCTCAAGCCGGGGGCCGAGCTGAAGCAGGCCTACGACGCCGACCCGCTCGTGCGCGAGATCGTCGATCTGGCCAAGCCGCTCGAGGGGCTCGTCCGCCAGGACTCGATCCACGCGGCCGGCGTGGTGATCGGCGACAAGCCGCTGACCGAGTACGTGCCGCTGCAGCAGAAGGGGGCCGACCAGGAGGTCGTGACCCAGTTCGCGATGAACGACGTCGAGGCGCTCGGCCTGCTGAAGATCGACTTCCTCGGCCTTCGCAACCTCGACGTGATCGACAAGGCGGTCGAGCTGGTCGGCGACGGGCTCGACATCACGAAGATCCCACTCGACGACAAGGCGACGTTCGAGATGCTCGCGCGCGGCGAGGCGAGCGGCGTCTTCCAGTTCGAATCCTCAGGCATGCGCGAGGCGCTGCGGCAGGTGCGTCCGACCGAGTTCGAGGATCTGATCGCGCTCGTCGCGCTCTACCGCCCGGGGCCGATGGCCTACATCCCGGTGTACGCGCGCCGCAAGAACGGCCAGGAGCAGGTCACCTACATCGACAAGCGGCTCGAGGCGATCACCGGCGTCTCGCACGGGATCTGCGTCTACCAGGAGCAATACCTCGAGATCGCGAAGCAGATCGCCGGCTTCACGCCGGCGGAGGCTGACGTCCTGCGCAAGGCGATCGGCAAGAAGATCCACGCGCTGATGGCGTCCCAGAAGGACAAGTTCCTCGAGGGCTGCGCCGCCTCGGGCACGACGCCCGCGGTCGCGAACCAGCTCTGGAAGGACATGGAGGCCTCGCAGGACTACTCGTTCGGCAAGTCACACGCCGCCTGCTACGCGCTGATCGCCTACCGGACGGCCTGGCTGCGCGCGCACCACCCGCGTGAGTACATGGCCGCGCTGATCTCATC
>JBKOXM010000002.1:0-11685 GCA_046724925.1 Actinomycetota bacterium
GTCCATGAAGGGGAACCAGCACGTATTGAAGGCTCGCGTGATCGAATCTCCTGTCGACGCGATCGAGTTCGGAGGCCCGACTTTCGCGGGGTCTGCTTCGGCAGCGGACACGAAAGCGAGCGCGCACACCATCGTCGCGGCAACGACGGCAGCCTTGTGCATCGATCTCCCCTCCTCGGTGGACGGCGGCCGGATTCTTCCACGACCCGACCGGGCGCGTCTAGACGCGTGACGACGGGCAGAGGTCACTGACGACGCACCCCTCGCAGTGAGGCGACCTTGCAAGACACACGCGCCGGCCGTGCCAGATCAGCAGATGCGGAAAGCGGTTCCAATCCTCGCGTGGCACGAGCCGCTGGAGGTCGGCCTCGATCTTCACGGGATCCTCCTGCCGCGTGAAACCGAGACGTTGCGAAAGCCGACGCACATGTGTGTCGACCACGATGCCTTCGGCCTCGCCCCGCTCGGCGACGACGACGTTCGCGGTCTTGCGAGCAACCCCCGGCAGGCGAACCAGCTCGTCCAGTCGGCCAGGCACCTGCCCGTCGAACTCTTCGATCAGCATGGCCATGGTTCCGCGAAGCGCCTTCGCCTTCTGGCGGAAGAAGCCGGTCGGACGGATGTCCTCTTCCAGCTGGGCTTGCGGGACGGACAGGTAGTCCTCGGGCCGGCTGTACTTGAGGAAGAGCCGCTCCGTGACACGGTTCACGTTCACATCGGTGGTCTGCGCCGAGAGCATCACGGAGACGAGCAGCTCGAGGTCGTTCCGGAACCGAAGCGCGATCGTCGCGTCGGGGTGTGCCGCGGCGAGTCGCGCGACCACGCGCCGAATGCGATCCCGCTTCGGGCCGACGCGGCGGCGCGCTTCGTGCACGAAGCTTCGAGGCACTACGGCTCTCCGGCTCGTGTGGGAGCTACGCGCTCGATGCGAGACCTGCAAACGAGTGCTCGCGCGGTAACTGTGCTCCCGGCAGGCTCAGCCCGGCACAGACGACGTCGAGCGCCGGGCAGCCCGCGCACGCGAACTCGCTCGGTTCGGGCCGGAACTCACCCGCCTGGATCCGTCCGATCGCCGCCGACAGCTCAGCCTCGAGGTCGGCGACCTGATCGCGCGTGAACGTGCCTACCACCACCGCGTCAGGGCGTTCCAAGAACTGGTACGCGACCTCCACCTCCTCGGCTCCGGCGCGCAAGGAGGCGAGCGCGTAGACAAGCCTTTGCAGGCGGTACTCACGCTCGACGATCTCCTCGGGGGCAAGCTCGTCGAGGACATTCGACTTGTAGTCGACGACGAGGGTGCGACCGTCAGCTTGGTGGAAGAGATCGAGATAGCCGTGCACCAGCACGCCGTCGTGCTCGAACGTGAAGTGGCGCTCTCTCGTCACACCCTCGAGGCTCGCGACTCGCGCGGCGAGCTCGGACTCGCAATACGCCTCGACGAGTGCGCGAATACGCTCGAGCTCGTCGTCCCCGACGCCGGGGAACTCCGCGCGAACGACCGCCTCGAGCTCCTCCGGAACAGTCGGGGCGCCGAGATCGATCTGCTCCAGCAGCAGGTGCACCGCGCTGCCGATCTCGGTCGCGGCGAGTCCGGACTGGCCGGGAACGCCACCCGTTGAACCGGCCGGACGCATGCCGACTACCCGCTCCGCGTAGTAGCGATACGAGCAGGTCTCGAAGAGGGAGAGCGCGGTGAACGACAGCTTGCGCACGCGGTGCAGGGGCGGGTCGGGAACCGGCTCGAGCGGCGGCAGCGTCGGTGCCACGACCGCGTGCACAGCACCGTCCTCCGCGGCGAAGAGCGCGAGCTGGCCGTCAGACGCAATCGGCCCGACGTCCGCTTCCTCGAGATCGAGCCGATGGCGGTCGACGCGCAGCAACAGGCGGGCCTCTCCGCGTACGAGCTCGAGGGGTCCCGACCCAGCCCGGTTCAGCTCCTCCTCGGCACCCAGACGTCCGAGCACCCAGCCCATCGGCGTCGACTCGTCGGCGCGACTCGCGGGGTCGATCGCACCGGAGACGATCAGCCAATCCTTGGCCCTCGTCATCGCCACGTAGTAGAGACGCAGACGCTCGGCTCGCTCCTCTGCCTCGCGTGCCGCGCGGACGTCCTCGTAGTCGAACGCGCCGCGTCGTCGACTCGTCACGGGGTCGACGACCCGGAACCCGAAGCGCCCATCGGAGAGCGCGAGGATCTCGTCAGGGGAAGGGGCGGCGCGGTCGCGCCCCGCGTCGGCGACGACGACGACCTTGAACTCGAGCCCCTTGGCGGCGTGGATCGTGAGGAGCCGGATCGCCTCGGCACCTTCTTCCTCTGCGACCGCCTCGAGCTCCTTGGCTCCGACGGCCTCCTGGTCGCGCACGAACCGCACGAAGCCCTCGACGTCCCGCCCTCTGAGCTCCTCGTACGAGCGAGCCAGACGTCCGAGCTTGCGCAGATTCGCATACCGGCGTCGGCCGTCCCAGCGAGCGAGGACCGCGAGGTCGTAGTCGTGCTCGACGACGATCCGTTCGCACAGTCGCTCCAGCGACAGACGCGGCGCGGCCGAAATGAGCCGGTCGTAGCGCTGCTTGAACGCCCTCACAAGTCGCTCGTCGCGCTCGTCGAGGCCTTCGGGGAGCGACAGCTCGAGACCCGAGAAGAGCGGCCGCCGGCCGGCGGCCCTGCGCAAGAGCACGAGCGCGTCGTTCGAAACGCCGACGAACGGCGACGCGAGGACAGTCACGAGCGCCTGGTCGTCGTAGCGGTTGTGGAGCAGCCGCAGGTACGCGAGCAGATCGGCCACCTGCTGCTGGCCGAAGTACCCGCGTCCCGTCGCTCGGTAGGTCGGCAACCCGACCTGCCGGAGCTCCTCCTCGTACCACTCGGCGTCGGTGCCGGCGGCGAACAGGAGCACGATCTCTCCCGGAGCCGCCGCACCGGCATCCACCAGCTCGCGGACGCGGTGGGCGATGTGGCGAGCCTCCGCGCGCCGCCAGTGCGTGCCGGTGTCGGCGTAGGTCGCTTTGTCGGTTACGAGCAGCTCGACCGGGTGCCCGAAGACGGGGTCCGGAAACTCGCCCGAAGCGGCGAGCGGCTGGAACTCGTCGCCGAACTCGTCACCGAAGAGGACGTTCACCGCGGCGAGTACTTCGGGCCGCGATCGGTAGTTGCGGGCAAGCGCCAGCCCTCCACCCTCCCCCTCGCGGCGCTCGCGGAAGACCTGCACGTCCGCGTGCCGAAAGCCGTAGATCGACTGAAACTCGTCGCCGACGAAGAAGACGTCCTCGGGACCGGCCCAGAGCCCCTCGGTTTCCTCGACCGCGGATCGGACGGGAATGGAAAGAAGGTCGATGAGCTCGCATTGGAGCCTGTTTGTGTCTTGGAACTCGTCGACCATGATCTGCCGGAACCGCAGCTGCTCGCGCTCCCTGATCGGGGGGTGATCGCGAAGCAGATCGCGGGTCGCGAGCTGAAGGTCCTCGAAGTCGAGGGCCGACTCGCGTTCCTTGGCCGTCGAATAGGCGGCTGCGAACTCGTCGAGCAAGAGCTGGAGCAGGTCGCGGTCGCGACGTGCCAGCTCGTCGAGCGCCGCCTGCTCGACTTCGAGACGCGCCTCCTCGTAGCTTGCCGCACGCTCGCCTGCCGCCCGGTGCGCCTTCAGGTCGACGAGCTGCTCCGGGCGTGCTTCTTGCCCCGCGAGCTCCAGAACCCGCGCCGCGTTCTCGCGCTGAAGGTCCGTCGCGCCTTCGTCCTCGGCGAGGCAGCGTGCGGCCTCGCGCAGACGCTCGAGCCGTCCTTCGAGCGGCGGCCTGTCGCCGAGCTCCAACACGAGTGGACGGCCTGCCGAACGAAGGGTCTCGAAGATCCCCGTCAGCATCCGTCGCAGAGCGCTTGCGCCGTACGTTCCGAGGAGCGCGATCCGGTCGGGGTCCTCGTCGGCGCAGAAGCGTTCGAGCGCCTGCTCGAAGGCCTCCCCGCGCAGCACCGCGGCCTGCGGCTCGTCGAGCTCGCGGAAGCGCGGGTCGAGCCCGGCCTCGAACGGATACGTCTTGAGCACACGGTTGCAGAAGCCGTGGATGGTCGAGATCCAGGCGCCGTCGAGCTCGCGCGCGAGGTCGTGCCGGTCGCGGGCCCGCAGTTCCGAGCGGATCCGCGAGCGAAGCTCTCCCGCCGCTTTGCGCGTGTACGTGAGCACGAGAATGGAGTCGACGTCGACGCCCTGGTCGCAGACGGCTTGCACGAAGCGCTCCACCAGGACCGCCGTCTTCCCGGTCCCCGCCCCGGCCGAGACGAAGATGCGTCCGGTCGCTTCGATCGCGGCGCGCTGCTCGGGATTCGGCCCGTGCGTCATGACCGTCGTACCCGGCACATCGGCCAGAGGTCGCACCAGGACGGGCATTCGCCGCCGCGCGGGTCGTGGCGGACGTCACCGCCGCGAATGCGCTCGGCGAGGCGTCCGGCGATCTCCTGCGCGCCGTCGACCTGTGCCCAGAAGTCGTCCTCGGAGAGATAGTCGGTCTTGACGAAGCCCGGAAGCGCATCCTCGCGTGCGTCCTCGCGCAAGAGCCCGCGCGCGCGCCGCGCGCCCCCGAGCGGCCGGTAGACACCGCCAAGTGGCTCGATCCCGACAAGGTCGCGCAGAACCAGCATGTAGAGCGGGATCTGGAGGCGCAACTCGCGCTCGATCTCACGTGCCGAATGCGCGTGCTTGCCCGCCTTGTAGTCCTGCACGATTCCGCGCGCGCTGAAGGGGTCGACGTCGATCCGGTCGATCTTCCCCGAGAGCACGACGCCGCCGTCCAGCGGGAGCCCGCGTTGGAGCTCGGGCGCCGATCGCTCGGAGCCGAAGGAGACCTCGAACTGCCGCGGCTCGAGCGGGAAATCGCTGCTGCCCTCCTCCCGCACGAGATGCTCGAGGTCACGCCACAGGCTCTGGTCGAGCTCGCGACGCTGGATCGGCGTCATTTCCATGCGAACGCCCTCGAGCGCCTGGTTGAGACAGCCGCGCATGAGACGCACTGCGTCCTCGACCCGCGACGGGTCGACTCGGTCCGAACCGATCTCCTTCGGCAGGCTCGAAAAGAAGCGGTAGAGCGCCGAATGGGCTACCGACCCGCGCAGCTTCGGGTCGACCTCGGCGTCGATCGTCTTCGGATCGATGACCCGGTCGATGAACCAGGCCGACGAGCAGTCGGCGAAGCGTTCGAGCTCTGTGACGTTGAAGACGGTGCGCGCGGCCATCTCCGCCAGGACCGTCGGGTGTCGCAATCTCGTCGGCCGCTCGAACGCCCGATGCGCCCGCTCGAGCCTGCGCTCCCAGCCATTCGCCAGCGCGAGCGCGTCCGCCTCCTGACGAGTCGAGCCGTCTGCCGAAAGCGATGCGACCGCACGCAGCCGCTCGCGCTCGCTCGGCGCCGACTCGAGCGGCCACGTCAACGAGGAAAGCGGCCTGCGGCGTGTCCAGCGGGCGACCTCCTCGGACGGAAAGAGCGCGACGGCCTCATCCCAGAACGGGCTCGGCTCCCGCGGACTTCCTTCGTCGCTCGCGGCCTCACGTACGAGATAGAGCCGGCGCGACGGGCGGGTGCAGGCGGTATAGAAGAGGTACCGGTCCCGGCTGACCGAGTCCGGGCGCTGAAGACGGCCGCCGAGCCGGCGGCGCCCGTCGTCGTCGAGGAACGGGCTCGCCGGGGCGCGCCGCGGAAACGTTCCTTCCTCCAGGCCGAGGACGAAGACGACTTCGAACCTGCGCGTGCGGGCGCGCAGAAGATCAACGACCGCGACCCGACCTCGTTCCGCCGTGGGCATCGGGCGAACCAGCGCCCGCTCGAGCGCAGCCACAACGTCGTCCCGACGGAGTGCCTCACCGACGAGGCCCTGCCAACCGTCGAGCTCGCCAACCAGCCTCGTGACGGCTTCGTGCGACCGCAGGTCGTCACGCGAAGCCTCTCCCACCGGCGGCCGGTCCAGCCCGTGGGCCGCCTGGGTCATCCAGCCGGCGATTTCCCGGACGGCTTCAACCGGGTTCGAGGCGCCGCGGACCGAGGCGACGAGCGGAAGCGGCGATCCGCGCAGAGCTTCTGCCTCACCCTCAACACGCTCTGGCGATGCGATCGCGCGGCCGCGTAGACGACCTTCGACGAAGTCGACGTTGTAGCGAGGCAGCCCCGAGTAGGACGAACGGAGGAATGCGAACAGCTCCGCGCGGCCGCCCTCGAGCCACGCGAAACGCAGCAGGCCGAGCAGAGCGTTGCCGAAAGCCGTCTGCGCGAGCCGCGTCGGCGCCTCGAGCGAATACGGAATCGCGAGTGTCCCGAAGGCGGTCTCGATCGGAGCACGGACGCGTTCTACGTTGGGGCAGACGATCCCGATCTGCTCAGGTGGTGTGCCGGTGCGGATCAGCGCAAGCACCTCCTCGCCCACGAGCTCGAGCACCCCGCGTGCTCCCGCCGCTTCGAAGAACCGAATTGCGCCCTCCTGTTCCGGCGGAGCTCCGCCGTCCTGGCCGAACAGCGCGCGCTCGAAGTAGGCGAGCGCGGGGTGAGCGATCTCTCCGTAGCGCGGAGGCAGCTCCTCCGTCGCACCACCGGCCAGACGCGCAAGGTCCTCGGCGGTCGGCTGGAGCGAGGCGAAGGCCGTGCGTCCGGGCTCGTACGGCAGCGAGACCGTGACCTCAGTGCGGCCGGCGAGCGCCTCCAGCAGTTGCCATTCCGAACCGGTCAGATCTTCGAAGCCGTATGCGAAGACCGGCTCGCCGCCCCACGCATCCAGATCCGATGCGACCCGTTCAGCCGCGTGTGCGCGCGCGACCTCGCGATCCCACAGCCCGAGTGTGTCGAGCTCCGCGCGATAGGCCGCGTAGAGGCGAGCGAGGTCCCCATCCACCTCCGCGGGGGAAACGGGCCCCGAGGAAAGTTCTCGGATCGTGTCCCGAAGCGCGTCCACGAAGCCGGCCGAGCGTGCCGAGCGCCCGAACCCGTTCAGCGACGTTCTGTCGACGATCCGATGGAGAAGCAGGATCTGCTGCGCTTCGCTTGCTTCCGGCCGGCGGTCGGCTGCGCCCGCGATGATGTGCCGGAACACGTCGTCGAAGGTCCCGATCATGCCTCCGAGCAAGGCCGGCGTGGTCTGGAGCAGCTCGCGTTCGACCCGGTCGACGTCCGACCGGTTGGGCACGATGAGAAACGGCTCTCGCTCCAGCGCAGCCAGATAACGCTCCAGCAGGAGCGCAACTTTGCCGGCGTTTGCAGGCCCTGCGAGCAGGGTCAACCCCACGGGGTCTAATCGTAGTCCGGGCCCCTGACGGCTTTTGCGCCCGCGCCGAGACGAACTGAGGAAAGAGCGTGAAATGCTGCAGGCGGGTCGCGCCGGCCCACGACGCCCAGGTTGCAGCGGACGTCAGCTCATGAACCAGTCCGGCCGATCCAGGGAGCCGCTCGGCGGAGAGTCCTGCGGACTTTCCGCCGACGTACTAGGCGGCCATTCTCGCCGACTTCGGCTTGCGCCCGCGCCTCGCGGCCGGATTACCCGGCATCTTGGCGGCGCACTCGTCACAAAGATCCGCCTGCTTTGCGCCACGCCTAGCGTCTGTAAAGGTCAGGCGTAGAGTCGCACCGCGACCGTCCCCCACTTCTGTGCCGCAGGAATCGCAAACCAGGACCGTTTTTCGCGCCACGCTTACCTCCTTGGATTACCCGCAGTCGCGAGTCACCCTAACCGAAAAGCTTTCGACGCTCTACGCTGCTTGTCGCGACCGCCGAATTCGCCAAGAGCGAAGCAGGCTCAGCAACGCACGCTCCTCCTGATCCAGGCCTGTATCGCGGGCGCCGACGACGCGTAAATGACGCGGACGGAAATCGTCGATTGTCCGTCCATCGAGATACTGCTCGAGAACGGCAGGGCTGATGTAGGAAGCACGGCAGACGGCGGGTGTATTTCCGAGCCGATCTGCGACGTTGCGGCAAACCGCGGCGATGGTTCGCTTGGCGTCGCGCTCGGTCTCGGCGACGCGGCGCTCGGCGAGCCCGACGGCGGCCAGGAGCGTCCCGCCCCACGTTCGGAAGTCTTTGGCCGTGAACTCCTCGCCCATGTACTCCTGGATGTAGTCGTTCAGACGCCGGTCGGTCAGGCTGACCAGTTCGCCGTCTTGCTCGTAGCGAAAGAGCCGCCGACCGCCCGGAAGGTCGATCAGCTCCTTCAGCGCGTCCGCGAGTTCCTCGTCGACGAGGGCGGTTCGGACGAGCGCACGTTGCTTGCCGCGGAAGTGGAGCCTGATCCGGCTACCTCTCACGCTCACGTGTCGCTTGCGCAAGGTTGTGATCCCATAGGTCTTGGATTCGCGCGCATAGCGTTCTGAGCCAGGACGGAACCATCCCAAGTTGATCAACCGCAGCGCGACCGCGGTGACCCGTTCACGGTCGAGCGACTCGCGATCCATGTGCTTCGACATCGCCTGGCGAATCTCAGGCAGACGGTCGCCGAAACGGATCAGCTTGTCGTACTTCGCTTGCTCCTGAGCCGCGCGGAAAGCCGGGTGGTAGATGTACTGGCGGCGGCCCGCATTGTCGCGTCCCGTGGCCTGGAGCTTCGCATTCGGTCGCGGCGAGATCCTTACCTCGCTCCAGGCAGGCGGGATCGCGAGCGACTCGATTCTCTCGAGGTGCTCGGGGTCGGTGACGCGGCGACCGCGTGCGTCCTCGTACCGAAACCGGCGCCGGGACCCGACGCGTCGCCATCCACCGTTTCGACCCACGAGGCGCCTAGTAGCCGAAAACGGGTGCGGCTAATCACGGCAAGCGAGCTTTAGACTCGCGCACGTGGACCCGCGCACGATCATCGTGCTCGAGGGTGACGAGACCGGCCAGGAGCTGCTCGAGGAGGCCTTGCGCGTGCTCGCGCCGGACGTGACCGGTCTCGAGTTGGCGTTCCCCCGCTACGACCTTTCGCTCGACAACCGCCGCGCAACGCAGAACGCGGTCGTCCACGAGGCCGCGGGAGCGATTCGGGATTCGGGGCTAGGGCTCAAGGCCGCGACGATCACCCCCGAGGGGCGGGACGACGTAGGCTCGCCGAACCGAATTCTCCGCGAGGAGATCGGCGGTCAGGTGATCGTCCGGACCGGACGCCGTATCCCGGGCGTTGTCCCGCTCGGAGGCGTGCACGCCCCGATTTCGGTCGTGCGCATGGCAGTGGGTGACGCGTACGGCGCGGAGGAGTGGCGAGAGGGAGCCGGCGACGACGAGGTCGCGTTTCGCACCGAGCGGATCGAACGACGCATCTGCCGCGCGGTGGCCGAGTACTCGTTCCGACTCGCCGAGCGGACCGGCGCCAAGGTTTTCGGCGGTCCGAAGTACACGGTCAGCCCGACCTACGAGGGGATGCTGAAGGAAGAGATGGACGCAGCCGCCGCGCGCCATCCTGAGATCCGGTACGAGCCGCAGTTGATCGACGCCACCTTCGCGCTCCTCGTCGCCGCGGCTGGCGATCCACTCGTAATTCCCGCCCTGAACCGTGACGGCGACATCCTCTCCGATCTCGTCCTGCCGCTGTTCGGGTCGATCGCGGGCTCGGAATCGCTGCTCGTCGCCTTCGACGACGACTACGTTCCGCGAGCGCTGATGGCGGAGGCGGCCCACGGGACCGCTCCTTCGCTGAAGGGGAAGAACGTGGCGAACCCGATGGCGATGATCCTGGCGGGGTCGGCCCTCCTCGCGCACGGCGACGACCGTTCGCAGGAGGCCGGCCGCGCCATCCGCGAGGCGGCTCTCGAGGCTGTCTCCGAAGGAATCCGGACGGCCGACCTGAGCGGGCATGCGGGCACCACGGAGTTCACAGACGAAGTGATCCGGCGGGTGAAGTCGAAGCTGGAAGTCTGGTCAGCGCTCTAGCCCGCCGCGGAGCGGCGGGCAGGCTCGAACTCGAACCAGGCGCGCGGCGGCCCCCAAACAACAGGGTCGTGCCACACATGCAGGAAAATCTCTGCAAGCTCCGGGTCGAACTGCGTGCCCGCGCAGCGGTCGACCTCTTCCAGCGCTTGGTCGCGGGTGAGCGGATCGCGATACGGCCGAGGCGACGTCATCGCGTCGAACGCGTCGGCGATCGCCAGCAGTCGTGCACCGACTGGGATCGCCTCGCGTTCTTTCTGCACCGGATAACCACGGCCGTCCCAGTGCTCGTGGTGAAAGAGCACGTACGGCACGGCCGCCCATGTCTCGCGGGCCATCGACAGGATCCGGACTCCCGCGGTCGGATGCTCCTCGATCTGGGCGCGCTCCGCCTCCGTCAACGGTCCGGGCTTCTCCAGGACTTCGCGGGCGATCGTGAGCTTGCCGACGTCATGAAGCAGCGAACCGAGCCGAAGCGCCTGCAGCCTGCAGGCGTCCCAGCCGATGCGACGTGCGACTGCCTCGGCCAGTGTGGCGACGCGGAGCGCGTGGCCGGGGCTCGCAGGATCCTGAAGCTCCAGCGCACGCGTGAGGGCGGCGATCATGGAGCGCTTCCTTCGCGCGCGGGTGGCCATTCCCTCCGTCCTAGACGCCATTACAGTTCGTCGAGTGAGACTCGGCGTTCCGCCTGAGGCGCCGCTTCCGGCGCCGACTTCAGGACGCACGGTTTCCGTGCGTCCGTCTGCTAAGGCGTCGACTTGGCGACGCCGTCAAGAGGCCGTGCGGGCTAGGCCCGTGCGGACGTTCGCATCTGCCGGTCGACACGAATGACCTATTCAGAGGTTGCACGATGAGAGTGGGGGTCCCGCGAGAGACTGCTCCCGGCGAGCAGAGGATCGCGCTCGTACCGGAGGCGATCAGGCGGCTCGGCGACTCGGGGATCGAGGTCGTCGTCGAGCCGAAGGCGGGCGAGGCGTCGTCCTTCGCCGACGAGGACTTCGCCGAGGTGGGAGCCGAGCTCGGTGATCCGTGGAGCGCAGAGGTCGTCGCCAAAGTCCAGAAGCCGAACGCCGAGGAGGTCGCGAAGCTGAAGGAAGGCACAGTGCTGATCGGCTTCCTCCAGCCGCTGACCGACCCTGAGGGCATCGAGCGGCTTGCGGAGCGCGGGGTTACGGCCTTCGCAATGGAGTCGATCCCGCGAATCACGCGCGCACAGCCGATGGACGCGCTCTCCTCGCAGGCCACTGTGAGTGGCTACAAGGCCGTCCTGCTCGCGGCCGAGCGGCTGCCGAAGTTCTTTCCGATGCTGATGACGGCCGCGGGCACCGTGCCGCCCGCGAGAGTGCTCGTACTCGGAGCCGGCGTCGCCGGTCTGCAAGCGATTGCAACGGCGCGTCGTCTCGGCGCCGTCGTCTTCGGCTTCGACGTCAGGCCGGTCGTGAAGGAACAGGTCGAGAGCCTCGGCGCGACCTTCCTGGAGCTGGGCGTCGTCGGCGAGGAAACCGAGGGCGGCTACGCGCGCGAGCTGAGCGAAGAGGAGCAGCGGCGTCAGCAGCAGGAGCTGGAGGCGAAGATCCCGGAGTTCGACGTCGTGATCACGACTGCCCTCGTGCCCGGCCGGCCGGCGCCGAAGCTCATACCGGCTGCTGCCATTCGCGGCATGCGGCCCGGCTCGGTGATCGTCGACCTCGCGGCCGAGGCAGGTGGAAACTCCGAGCTGACCGAGCCAGGCGAGGAGGTCGAGCGGGACGGCGTGCGAATCGTCGGACTCACGAACCTGCCGAGCTCGATGCCGCAGCACGCCAGTCAGCTCTATGC